>JAJPJF010000548.1 GCA_021324415.1 Nostocales cyanobacterium Centralia_MAG_434 | reverse complement strand
GGTATAAACCAGTAGCTGGATCTAAGTTTTTCTCGGATGTTAACCTGATGAAATTTTTTCATGGGTATGAGGAGACGCTCCTCAATAATTTAGATACGTTTACCCTGATATTATTCCTCTTCCTCTTCGTCGTAGTCTTCTTCCTCATTCCAATATTGTACTGGTGCTTTTCCATGCGATTCTAAAATCGTTGGCTTTTTGACTTTGCTATCTGCTGGATTGATTTCCTCTAATTGCACATCAAATTTCCAATTGTCCCCAAAATCATAAAGATATGTCATCCTAGCACCCGGTTCTAGGAACAAATCTCCAATTCGGACTTCATCTGCACAAGGGGAGGTTTTCATATAAGGATGACCAATCCTGATTGTATGACCAAAACGGTTTTTATAACTGAACTCGTACAGATGATCATAGTCAAAGTCAAAGGCGTCAAGAATCGTTCCAGCCAACCAGCTTAATTCTCGTTTAGCTGGTATGGCAATACGCCGCCACGCCCTCGCTAAAGAAACTTTAAAAACATAAATTCCATCTACAAATTCCAACTGTGGAATAATTAAATTATTCTTCCATTCAGAAAAGAAAGGTTGAAAATATAGTTGAAATTCTCCAAAAGTTATCTTGAAATATTCTTGGTGTCCTCCTTCTAGTTCTTCTTTGTCTTCTTCTAACTCATCATCCTCCGTTTCATCTTCCAATAGAAGATCATCTTCGTCTTCAACTTCTAAAAAATCATCCTTGTCTTCATCATCCTCTTCCCATATATCTAAATCTCCCTGAATAGTTACTGAGAAGAGTATTTTCAACATAGCATCACCGAAAGGCAAGGGTTGTAAACTACTAATACGCCAACCCTTTCCATCTTGTGGTTTTCCCTGCCTTATAGAGAGAAATCCAAATAGATGTAACAGAGCAATGTTATGAAGCCCAGGATAATAGTTCAATCCCTCTTGATCTCGATATTGAGGAAACTTTAAGCCTTGATCTGGAATACGTTGCCAAAACATTAGGATTCTATATAGGGCACCTAATGGGTCTTGCGAACCTCCCAAAACTTCTTCGTTTCCCCACAGTATCCAGGTTTCTAGCAGGGTAAAATAACGTTCTGTTAAGTTCAACCCTAACCAGGACTGATACAGCGCTTCGTCTACAACCAGTAATTGCTTCTTTCCTTTAAGTTTAATTTGGCATATCCCACAACAGCGTAATAAAAGATAGAGTCCATTTATATAGGGATACGATTTCTGTGTAGGACGTTTGAGTTTAATTTCGATAGGGTGGCTTAATCTAGAATTAAGTTCATTCAGGACTTTGAGAGGTAGCAAATTATTAACGCTACTGACCTCTATAGGTTTTGCTTGGAGAAAATCTAAGAGTGTTTGAAAATCCTGTACAATTGTACCAGGGTTATTTTCATTCATCGTTTGCTGATGCAGCAATTGTTGTTCTTCTTCTGATAGATTAGAGAGATCAGAATCGGAGCTAGCACTAATTGGTGAGAAAAAGCCTTTCATAAAATCAAGTCAAAGGGCTCGTAATATTAGAATTTACGTATGTGTATCTGATATTATTGTCAGCTACTGATTAACATTTCGATCAATCTTATACGAATTTGACGCAAATTGCTTTAAGTAGCAAGTGCATGATCATGCCCAGTTAACTTTCCCGCCAAGTCAGAGAAGTTGTATTTTTTTTCTCTCACTTTTGCTGAAGATAAGAGTTAATCACCATTGGCATTTTGTTTTAAATAAGTAACCAGTTCTATTCCTGCTGTGTCAATATGTTGTTTAAGCAGCTTAACTGCTGCTTTACTATCTTGCTGACGACAAGCATGTAAGAGTTGATAATGCTCTTTTTGTGTATGTTCTATGTAATTCACTTGTGCGCTCATCTGGCGAATATAACGATCAATATTGGTGTGTAGATTTTTGATCATTGTGAGTAGTCGAGGACGGTCGGCGATCGCATAGAGTGTGGCATGGAATTCCCAGTTAAGTTGTGCCAGTCGTGTGGCATCAGTAGTCTGATCCATGGCTTGGAGAATTTCCACCGCTTTTTCTAAATTAGATTCCGTGAAGTGAGGAATAGCCAGTTCAATAGCTGTAGTTTCTAAAGCACTTAATATCTCACAAATTTCTTGCGCTTGCTTGATTGTCAGAACAGACACTATTGCACCCCGATGCAGATGAAGCGTGACCAATCCTTCTGCTTCTAGCTGCCTTAGTGCTTCTCGTACGGGAATACGGCTGACACCAAACTGAGTGGCAATTTCATCTTGCCTAAGGGATTGCCCTTCTTGAACAATACCCCGTAGAATTGCTTCCCGCAAAGCGTCCGCTATCAAATCTGGGGTACTGCGTTGCTGTTGCAGCACGTTAGCTGTTAAATCATTTAAATTCATAATAATGTATATTGTATACAAAAAAATTGTATACAATATCCAAAGTAGTTTTGATTAATATTCCCCTTAATTGACAATCCGGGAGATCTCTTATGAGCATTCGACCTCAACCAGACCGCGTTATCATCTTCGACACAACGTTACGGGATGGCGAACAGTCACCAGGCGCAACACTCAATGTAGAAGAGAAACTGGCGATCGCTCATCAACTGGCTGTGCTAGGGGTCGATGTGATTGAAGCAGGATTTGCAGTAGCTAGTCCTGGAGATTTTGAAGCCGTAAGAACCATTGCTCAACAAGTTGGAGTAGCAGGTGGACCAATCATTTGTAGTTTGGCAAGAGCTGTTCGACAGGACATTCAAGCAGCGGCTGAAGCATTGCAACCTGCGGCTCATCCTAGAATCCACACAATGATATCTACCTCAGACATTCACCTGAACTACCAACTCAAAAAGTCTCGGAGTGAAGTGCTAGCAATCGTTGAGGAGATGGTTGCCTATGCCAAGTCTTTTGTGGATGACGTAGAGTTTTCCCCAATGGATGCCAGTCGGACAGATCCAGAGTTTCTCTATCAGGTACTAGAACGGGCGATCGCATCTGGTGCAACCACAATCAATATTCCCGATACCGTTGGCTATTGCACACCCAAAGAAATGGGAGTTCTCATACAGAGTATTCAGGAAAATGTTCCTAATCTTGATAGGGTAATCCTTTCTGTTCATACCCAAAATGATTTAGGTTTGGCAACAGCGAATGCCTTGGCTGCAATTGAAAATGGTGTGCGTCAAGTAGAATGTACAATCAACGGAATTGGTGAACGAGCTGGAAATGCTGCACTCGAAGAAATTGTGATGGCGTTGCAGGTTCGTAAACCCTATTACAACCCCTATTTTGGTCGTCCAGTTGATTCAGATGCACCCCTTACCAATATCAAGACCCAAGAAATTTACAAAACCTCTTGTTTAGTCTCCCAATTCACAGGAATGCTAATTCAGCCTAATAAGGCGATAGTAGGAGCAAATGCTTTTGCCCATGAATCTGGAATTCATCAAGATGGTATCCTTAAGCATCGTCAGACCTACGAAATTATGGAAGCTGCTTCCATTGGATTACCTGAAAATCGGATTGTTTTAGGTAAGCACTCAGGAAGGAATGCTTTCCGCACAAGGCTTCAAGAATTGGGATTTCACCTGAGTGAGGCTGACTTGAACAAAGCCTTCAACCGGTTCAAGGAAATCGCCGACAAGAAAAAGGAGATGTCGGATTGGGATTTAGAAGCGATTGTGCGAGATGAAACGCAAATTCAGGTAGATGCTGGCTTCCGGCTCGAGCATGTTCAAGTCATTTGTGGCGACTGTACTTGTCCCACCGCAACTATTACACTTGTCACTCCAGATGGAAAGATCCTCACAAATGCAACTGTAGGTACTGGTCCAGTGGATGCAGTGTATCAAGCAATGAATCGGCTGGTACAAATTCCCAATCAACTTGTGGAGTTTTCCGTCCAATCTGTGACTGCTGGAATTGATGCTTTAGGAACAGTTACAGTTCGTTTACAGCATCAAGAGCAGATTTTCTCTGGGCAAGCCTCGGATACTGACATTGTAGTAGCAGCGGCTTATGCTTATCTCAACGCGCTCAATCGTCTCTATCGTTACTTGCAAAGACAACCTAAGAGTTCACAGGCGCATATTGTAGAATCAGTCCCATTTTTATAAGGCATAATTTTGTTAGTAGTTAGTATAAAGTTAGGAAGCTTTTAATGACTGCTAACGAACAAGCCTTCTCCATATCCGTTGGTATGGTACTGTTTCCAAATCTGACACAGTTGGATTTTACTGGTCCCTATGAGGTTTTTGCTAAGCTACCCAACATACAGTTATATTTACTGGCGGAGACTCTAGAGCCTGTTCGCAGTGAGCATGGTCTTACCTTTTTGCCTAACACAACATTTACTCAGGCTCCAACCTTGGACGTACTATTCGTACCAGGAGGACCAGGAATCAATCAGAAATTGGAAGATAGAACATTCCTCCAGTTTCTGAAAACCCAGGGGGAACAAGCTCGCTATGTGACGTCTGTCTGTACAGGGTCATTGCTGCTGGCTGCGGCTAGTTTACTTCAAGGCTACCGTGCTACAACTCATTGGCTATCGCTAGATCTCCTGAGGATGCTAGGAGTTGAAACAGTTGCGCAGAGGGTAGTGATTGACCGTAATCGGATCACTGGTGGAGGAGTGACATCTGGAATTGACTTTGGACTGGTGATTGTATCTGAGCTATTGGGGGAGGCGATCGCTCAAAAAATTCAACTTGAGTTGGAATACAATCCAAAACCACCTTTTGACAGCGGATCTCCCCAAACAGCTCCTCCTGCAGTACTTGCCAATGTTAAAGCTGCTAAAGAAAATATTCAAGAAGCACGACGACAAATTATCCAACGGGTGGTTGCTCAATTAGAAATCACAGAGTTAGGCTGAAACACGTTTGTGACACACTTCCGACGCTCACCCTTCGGGTAGAGAGCGGGCTTCTGACCGAGCTAGCTAAATATTTCGTTGTCTATTGATTTCTAAGTATCAACGCTCATCAGTCGAATCCGTATGTTTTCCCTGCTTATAATCGCTCAGATCCAAGCTCCTCTTCGGAGTCTACCAAGTTCACTCTCAGTGAGCCCAAGCAATCACTCTACATTGACGCGTCTCTTACAAAAACGGCAGAGGCAGCAACTAGAGGAAAAGTTGAATACGACCCAAAAACGCTATGAAATGAAGATGCAGGACTTTCAAACTCTCCCATCTTCACGAATAGACTGCTACCCGATATCGACACCCATACCAGGTGTTGATCCAGATCCCATCTCATGTTCTAGACCGTGAACTACTTATACTGAAGCTTTTCTACTCTCGAAGTAGCTTAGGACTCCATTGCCTTGATCTGCTGATTTGCCGCTTTCTGTGCCCGAAGCATTGCTTGCTGTAGCGGTTGCTGTTTTAACAGAGCACTGACAAACTGATTATCGAAATTGTTCATAATTGCTGCTGGATACTTGCCTGCTTGCCAAGGCGTAGCGTAGCTTAAGCCTGTGACGAATGGAGAACGCAGAGGATCTTGGTCATAGCCTAATGTCTGAGCTACAGACTTGCGCGTTGGCAAAGCAAACCCCGTTCCTGTCCATTTTTGCATCCCTTCTTTGCCTGTCAGATAAGAAATCAATTTCCATGCTTTGGCTTTGTGTTTGCTTTGTTTATTCATGACATAGGCAACAGTAAAGACCATCGTACCTTTTTTGTCATTGATGGTAGGAACTTCGGCGATCGCAAATTCCACTTGGGGAAAAGTCTCTTTCAAGTAGCGAATTGCCCAGTTACCTTCTATTGCCATGGCAACTTTACTCTGACCAAACATTTCACTACCAGAGTTAGTCCCAACATCAGATTTTTGTGCTGAGGAGTGATCTATTTGATATTGGTCTACGACTAGCTGTAACCCTTGCAAAGCCGACTGACTAGCAAAGGCTGCATAACCATTCTGATCAATAACTTCTCCACCAAAAGCTTTAATTTTATAATCCTGACGTGCTAACTCTGGGGTTTCCCCAAAACCATATTGATCTATTCTTCCATCGTGGTTATAGTCGAAAGTCAACTTCTTTGAGTATGTACGTAATTCCTCCCAAGTCATGGGAGGACTGGTCAAGCCTGCAGAAAGAAAAGCTTTTTTGTTATAGAAAAGAGCCAGAGTAGAATAGTCTTTGGGAAGACCATAAATATGGTTCTCGTATTTGAAACTGTTAAGTAAAGTCTCGTCAAAATCAGCTAGGTCAAATTCAGGAGTGATATGAGCATCAAGTGGTTCCAAGACATTTTGACTCATCAAAAAAGGAGCTTCCAGCGCATCTAAATAGAAGACATCAGGAGCTGCTTCCCCAATCAAACGAGTTTTGAGAACATCCATGTATTGATCGGATATAACCTCATATTTCACTTTAATAAGTGGATATTTTATCTCAAACTCTTTAAGTACTTCTTTTAAAAGTTCTTCCTCGGCTGGACTAGATCCCCAACCACTAAGCTTGATTGTTACTAGGGATGGTGTTGTAGAGACGCTAGGTAAAAGTTGGTTCTGACAAGCAACTATAAACATGGTAATTATAAGCACCATGATTAGTGCCAAAGACTTAAACACACTGACTCTGTTCACACTCGAAAACCCTTTCACGCCACTGATACTTTCTATAGCTGAGGAGTGATATTTGCTCCACAGAAAATTTTATATAGAAATGCAAGTTAGAATAACGAACAACTTCTAGTACAGATTGTACAGCTAGAGGAGCAAGTAATTCCTTAGCAGATGAACTTGTACTAGCATGCTTCACCTCTAGAGATGAGTCATGAATTCTGCTGAGATTGAAACCTCTATTTCTCAATCACCTGAAACATCTGAAATTTTAAATCTAAAAACAGTTTCGTCTTCCACATTAAAATCCAACCATCTTTTGTCTAGGGATTCTATTCGCCCTAGTCTCAAAGCGTCAACTTTAGATGGGTTCTTCTCAACAGTTTTTGGAATGACTACTGGCGGAATTCTACTGAGTAATTTCCTTGTAGAATTGGGTGCTAGTCCAGTAGTTTTTGGGATAATGTTTGCTATTCCAATGGTGGTAAATTTAATTCAACCCCTTGGCGCTTACTTATCTGAACAACGAACTAGTCGTTTTTGGTACTCAGTTTGGACATACGGTACTTCCCGAATACTTTGGCTGATTCTAGTGATTGGCATAGCTACTTCATTGTTGGGGGTCCTTAATTATAACCATCTTGTCCTCCTGACGCTTCTCATTCTCTTACTCAGCCATTTATTGTATGCATTGGGATACGCATCCTGGCTCAGTTGGTTAGCAAGGATAGTTCCTCGGAAGATACGAGGGCGTTATTTTGGCTTTCGCAATAGTGTCGTTTGCTTAACAAATTTGCTCTGTATACCTTTGATGGGTTTTACTGTATCAATTTGGCCTGGTGGAAATCTACAAGGATACGGGTTAGTGCTATGTGCTGGAATTATGGCAGGAATTGCGAGCTTGGCTTGTCAGAACTTTCAGAAAGATGTCAATCCCAAATTGGAAAACACTTTGTTAATGAAGTCGCTTGAAAAAGTTGAGCTTCAGCCGCAAGATAAACCGTTGTCAAAACAATCCAGTACATTTGCTCTCGAAGAAATACAAGATCCCACTGCAACCTCTCCAGCATCAGCTCCACTGATTCTAACTCAGGATTCACCACAGCAAAATATCACTTCTAACAAGCCTTCAATTGAAGAGAAAAGTATCTGGAGAAACTCTAATGGTTTCATGTTTCTCATTTATTTTGGTGTGTGGATGTTTTCCGTGCATCTTAGCATGCCCTTTTTTGACCTTTACATGCTGGATAACCTAAATCTAGATGTTAGTTTGGTAACAGTCTATGGCAGTGTTAAGGCAGGGGCCAATCTAGTCATGCTTATTTTGTGGGGTAAGTTAGCAGACAAGATAGGGAATAATTACACTTTGGTTTTGGCTGGAATATTTATGATTATCATACCCCTACTATGGATAGGGATTGGTAACGATGTTATAGACGTTTGGCTGTGGTTACCGTTGTTACATATTTTTATAGGTGCTATTTGGGCTGCACTTGACTTGTGCCACAATAATTTGCAGATAGGTGTAGCACCAATGCAAAAGCAGTCTCTTTATTTCTCGCTCGTAGCTGCTGTTGGTGGTGTGAGTGGTGCTATGGGTACAATGGGAGGTGGCTTCTTAGCTCAAAACCCAAGTTCTGGCGGTATTCTAGGATTATTTGCCATTTCAAGCGTGTTTCGGCTTTTATGTCTGATTCCGCTCATCTTTGTACAGGAACCACCAAGACCATCTTTCGTGCAGAAAATACAGAGCTTGTGGACATTTCGCGCAAAAGAAGGGCGTTGCTGAATTTAGTCATGAATTTAAAATTCATGAGGGTGTAGAGACGTAGAATTGCTACGTATCTACAAGGATTTTGGTTCTAACTATTAAATTTCTTATTTTTATGACTCAGCAACAGTGGAACTTAAGGTTCTTGTCTCCCACATCACCAGATTATGGGGTGGAGTGAGTGCTGGTGGTTGGTGTAAGGCAATTAACTGTGCTAGCGTTTGCTTCAAATGGGTACGCGGTACAATCTCGTCTACAAAGCCGTGTTTCAGCACATCTTCCGCACTTTGGAAATCATCTGGCAGTTTTTCTCTCAGAGTTTGCTCAATCACTCGCCGACCAGCAAAACCAATAGTTGCCTTTGGTTCTGCCAAGATAATATCACCCAACATGGCAAAACTGGCAGTCACGCCTCCTGTCGTGGGATTTGTCAAAACTGGAATGTATAGGAGTTTGGCTTCACGATGACGTTGTAGGGCTGCAGAAATTTTTGCCATCTGCATCAATGAGAGCATTCCTTCTTGCATCCTTGCGCCACCAGAGGTACAGACAATGATCACTGGATAACGTCGTTCAGTAGCACGCTCAATCAAGCGGGTAAGTTTTTCCCCTACAACAGAACCCATGCTAGCGCCAATGAACCGGAAGTCCATCACTCCAAGAGCAACAGGTAAGCCATTAATTTGACCCCATCCAGTTTGGACAGCCTCTGTTAAACCAAGTTTTTCCTGCATTTCTCGCAGACGATCTACATAGGCTTTGCGATCGCGAAATTGTAGAGGATCACTAGGGCGCAAACTCTCATCCATTGGTCTCCACGTATTTGGATCTGTCAACTGACGGATGCGCTCATCACTATCAACTCGATTGTGATGCCCACACTCTGCACAAACCATTTGATTAGCCCTGAGGTCTTTCGTATAGGTTAATACACCACACTCGGAACACTTGTGCCATAACCCATCAGCAATTTCACGTTCTTGACGCTCTTGGATAGTAGACCCAGATTTTCGCCGATTTGCGAACCAGTCTAACAGAGATTTTAAACCGCGTGATTCGTCGTTGTTTGCCATTTTTTTCTTAATTATAAGTGGGTAAGTATGTAAAAAACAGGTAAACTCCTTTGTCAAAAGCTAATGATCTATAACTATTTTGCCAAATTGGTTATTCATCATTAACAAGAGACAATATTTTGCATCTTTGGTTGCCAGCTTAACGAAAATAGGTGAGTCAATTCAAGTCTGTTCTTCTTCTGGAGGACTTAATAATAAAAGCGCGATCCACTTGTCTTGTGAATGCACCTGCAAAGCTGCTGGAGTACCAGATCCCAAATACGACTTTACTCCCAGATCAATGACTCTTGCTGGTACGTTATGAGCTGCCAGCAGCTGCTGCATCATTTCTGCTTCCCAAAGGGTACTAGTTAAGAGGGTAATCCAAGTCACTAGTTAAGTTTATCAAAAGCTCAAAGAGCAATGGGGTAATGAAGTTTACAGTAATTGAGTGATTGTTAGTGGTTAATGGTTAGTGGATATTAGCTAGTCGTCATTTTAACAATTGACAACTCAGTAATCTCCAAGACCTCTCCATTAAGAGATCTTAAAAAAGAATTGTATGTAGGTAAATAAAATTGCCTTGCCTCCAAATAGAGTCATCACCGCGCCTAAAGCCAGAAACGGACCAAACGGCATCTTTTGCCCCCATTTTTGAGGCAACACGCGAAGTCTCTCCCTATGTATCATTACAGGTAAGACTAGAGCATGATTGCCGTACCGTGCTAGCATAATTGTCACTCCCCCAATTAATGCTCCCACAAGACAAGCAATAAAACCAGCTATTAATAAATACTTCCACCCTAACCAAGCTCCCATCATCGCTGCTAATTTGGCATCACCACCACCCATTGCTGCTTTACCAAAGACTATTGAACCAACTGTGGCGATCGCGTTAAACAGCCACAACCCCAACACTGCTCCTACTATTGCTGTCATTGTGTGTCTTGCAAATCCCACTAAGCTACCTTCTGAAACAAAACCCACAACCATTTGAAAAAAGATTCCCAACATGAGTCCTGACTGCGTCAGAGTGTTGGGTAGCGTCATAGTGTCCAAATCGATAAGCGATAGTGCTAACAACCAGCTGCAAAAAGCCCAGTAGCCAATCGTCAACAAAGAAAACTTAAAAATTAAAAAAATCAGCACAAATAAGACTGCCGTTACCGCTTCTATCACAGGGTAACGGCTAGAAATTTTGCTTTTACAGTAGCGACAGCGCCCCCGTAATAAAAGCCATCCCAGAATCGGAAGATTGTCGTAGGGTTTGAGTCGGTTTAGGCAACGAGGACAACGAGAAGGGGGCCAAAGAATTGACAACCCGTTTGGTAATCGATATACAACAACATTAATAAAACTGCCGATAGATGCACCTAGCGCAAAAACGATGAGGCTTGGCGGGACGACCATCAAGATGTCCATTTTGTCATTTGTCCTATGTCATTTGTCCTTTGTTATTTGTTATTTGTCCAAATGTCAAATGACTCATGACTAACAGGCAATGACTAATACATATAGGATTCAATCTGATTCAACGGCACAAAACATTCTTCTGGTAAAAGAACTGGTTGGTTGGTGAAAATGACCTTACCTCGATGGTGAAGGCGATTAATTGCCACTCCCGAAGGTTGCCCAGTCATTTCTGGATGTACCTCACAGTAGGTATGGTATATCTGCCCAGCAGCTTTGACGATAGCGGGATCAATCAATGCTGGCTGGTTCCTTTGATTGGTATATTTTGCTTGCCCTTGTTTTAAAGCGTACACCACTCAATGAATTTTATTTTCTAGGTTTGTTTGTCTATAGTTTATCTGAAAGTCTCAGCAACATTGGTCAAAGTTTTAGCTAAGGAGCGTGAAATCATGCTTCAAGAGCTTGAATCAGTGCTTTACCCATTGCGCGACAACCTAAAAGATTGTTTCCAGGAGACATAATATCACCAGTACGGTCACCTTGCTGTAATACTTGCAACACTCCTTGTTCAAGATAATCTGCTGCTTGTGGTTCATTTAAACTATAACGAAGCATCATAGCAGCACTCAAAACTTGTGCCAAAGGATTAGCTTTATCTTGTCCGGCAATATCTGGGGCAGAACCATGGACAGGTTCAAAAACTCCAGGACCAGAAGCACCCAAACTTGCAGAGGGTAACATCCCAATACTGCCCGTGAGCATAGCAGCCGCATCCGAGAGAATATCGCCAAATAAATTGCCTGTCACTATAGTGTCAAACTGTTTAGGAGCGCGTAGCAACTGCATAGCAGCGTTATCAACATACATATGGGAGAGTTCCACATCTGGATACTCTTGAGAGAGTTTAGTGATGCGATCGCGCCACAATTGAGAGACTTCTAACACGTTGGCTTTATCCACTGAACAGAGTTTACCTCGACGTTTGCGTGCTGTTTCAAATGCTACCCGTCCAATGCGATCAATTTCTGATTCAGTGTAAGCCATAGTATTGACACCACGCTTCTCACCCGTTTCTGTTGCAAAAATCCCCTTGGGTTTGCCAAAGTAAATCCCACCAGTAAGTTCTCGCACTACCATAATATCGACACCTTCCACAACCTCATGCTTCAACGTCGAAGCATCAATGAGCTGAGGCAAAATTTTGGCAGGACGCAAATTGGCAAATAATCCCAAACCAGCACGCAGTCCCAATAAACCTGCTTCTGGGCGTAAATGGGATGGTAGAGAATCCCATTTGTAGCCACCAATGGCAGCAAGTAAGACTGCATCACTGTTACGACAGATATCTAATGTATCCGCTGGTAGGGGTTCACCTGTAGCATCAATTGCTGCACCACCAATGAGCGCTTCTTGAACTTCAAACTGAATATCAAATTTTTTCCCTACGACTTTCAGCACGTCTACCGCCACTGCCATAATTTCGGGTCCAATGCCATCGCCAGGGAGTAAGGTAATGCGGTAGTTCTGGGTCATAGTTTTGTTGTGATGGGGTAAGTGTTTAATTGTGCACAAATTCTTGCCGATTTAATATGATACCTATTTCCCATCAGAAGTTGTTAAAAACTCTTTCAATCTCATATCTATCTAAGCAATCAGTATAATTAAGTGCTTGTACATGTAGTATTAGTAGCTCATGTAAAACTAATGCAACAGACCACTAGTCCGTTTCGATTTTAGAAACAAAACCGACAAATGTAACACAGATGGGTTACTGTGGCTAAAACAGTGAACAGTGAACAGTAAACAGTTATCAGTTCTTTTGATGGTTCATTTCTTGAGAATTGTTTACTGATAGCTGATAACTGATAACTGAGCTACAGCTATGGGAAAAGAACTGGCAATTTGCACCCGTGGATTGACTAAGCAATTTGATAGACATGTTGCCGTTAACAATGTTGATTTAGAGATAGAAGCTGGTGAAGTTTACGGATTAATTGGTCCCAATGGTGCAGGGAAAACGACACTCATCAAAATGTTAGCTTCTGCAGAGGAGCCAACTATGGGTGAAGTTTATATTCACGGCGATCGCTTACAGCGTGATGGCAGCAATTCTAAGCTTAAACGTCGTCTTGGTTACCTACCCGATGACTATCCACTTTATGAAGAACTCACAGTCTGGGATTACTTAGATTATTTCGCTCGTTTATACCGTTTAAGAGAACCACACCGTACACAGCGCCTACATGAAGTTTTAGAACTCATACAATTGGGTCATAAACGCAACAGCTTAATATCAACCCTATCGAGAGGAATGAAGCAGCGTTTATGTTTAGCACGGACGATTATCCACGAACCGATTGTCCTACTTTTAGATGAGCCAGTTTCAGGACTTGATCCAATTGCTCGGATGCAGTTTCGTGAAATTATCAAAGTTTTGCAAGAGGCAGGAATGACTATTCTCATTTCTTCCCATGTTCTCAGCGACTTAGCAGAGTTATGTACATCGGTGGGAATTATGGAACTTGGCTTTCTAGTTGAAAGCACCTCTCTACAACAGCTTTACCAGCGTCTTTCTCATCAGCAAATTGTGATATCAACTCTTGGGATGTTAGAAGAGCTTTTGAGTGAACTCACAAATAATCCCTTGGTCGAAGAATGGGAGATGTTGTCTACAAAAAATAGTGTGCAGGTGAAATTTTTAGGCAACCAGAATGATTGTGCTGCCTTATTGCGATCTCTGATTCAAATGGGTATTCCCCTTACCAATTTTCATGTCTCACAAGAAGATTTAGAAACTATTTTTCTGAAGATGGGTCATAGACAGGCATCATGAGCATTTTAACCCGCAGATGTAAACGCAAGGAAGAGGAAAAACATGGTGCTGTGTGTTGTTCCCTGTTTCCTATCTCCATGAATTAACTACTTAAGAGGTTTGTGATGATGGTTAATTTGATAGATAAATTAAGTGATTCTAATCCCCAGCTGTTGCGAGAACTTAAAGGACGTTTGAAAGCTTTGCCTGTGGGTATAGCAGTGATTATATCTATGTTAGTTCAGTTACTGCTGTTTTTTACTCAATTTAGTGGCATTCCTAATGAGAAGTATCCATTTTATGGAGAATATTGTGGTTTACGCACATCTTATGAACAGCAACGTATTCAGCTGCAAGAACAATATTATCAACTGCAACACAAGTTCTTGATTTATAGTGATTCTAGCCAATTTGATGCAGAAAAAATTCAAAATTTAAGACAGAGAATTGCTCAAATTCAGGAAAAAATAGATGAGGTGAATGGGAAGTTTAATCTTGAATTTTGCCCTGTCAATTCAATTAATATGCAAAAATGGTGGCAACATCATTATGGCAACTTATTTCTAACGCTTAGTATAGTCTTTGTATTTACACTGATAGTAGCAGGAACTTATTTACTTATCAACGACTTATCAAAGGAAGAACGTCGTGGTACGCTAAATTTCATTCGTCTCAGTCCTCAAACAGCAATAAGCATTTTTACAGGTAAGCTGCTAGGAGTTCCAAGTTTAATCTATCTTTTAACTCTAGTTGCTGTTCCTTTACATTTTTGGTCTGGACTTGCGGCTGGTGTTCCTTTAATAAATATTTTAAGCTTCTGGGCTGTTCTGATTGCTAGTAGCATTTTCTTCTATAGTGCTTCTATGCTATTCGGTTTATGTGGCTCTTGGTTAGGAAGTTTTCAGCCTTGGTTAGGTAGTGGTCTAATTTCACTATTCTTAGTAGTCACAATGCAGGTGTCTTATATTTCTAATCACAACTCGAGTTATGTCACCAGTTGGTTAATGCTGTTGAGTCCCTTTAGTGCAGTCGTACATTTGTTTCCAGCATTAGGACATACCTATGGCAACTTAGATTTAGAAAATTTACAGTGGTTTTATTTACCAATAGGTGCCAATCAATTAGGTTTTGTTGCTTTCAATATCGTCAATTATACTCTTTGTAGTTTTTGGCTGTGGCAAGCGATAAAACGTTGTTTTCATCACCCAAATGCTACCATTCTAAGCAAGGTACAAAGTTATCAACTTGTGTTGTGTTTTCAGGTAATGATTTCAGGGTTTGCTGTCCAGCAATTCACAAATAATGAAAATTGGCAAAATGTTGTATCAGCGAATTTTATTTTATTATCGTTACATAATTTAGTGTTATTTATAGCTTTAATGGCTATACTTTTACCTCATCGTCAAGCTTTTCAAGATTGGGCACGATATCGATACCAGGATGTTACTAATAACTATGGTTTTTGGTATAAGTCTTTGACGCAAGATTTACTGAAGGGTGAGAAAAGTCCGGCTTTATTAGCGATCGCCATCAATCTTGTTATCGCAACTATCCCGTTATTGATTGGAATCGTTTTATTACCAGTAGATAGTCTCAATAGTGACGTTTTTCATACACTAAGCAAAATCAAGCTCATTTTAGGTGTAGCTTTATTCTTCAGCTTAATGATGATTTATGCAACCCTAGCTCAAATAATGCTGATGATGAGAACTTCCATGCAGGCTAATTGGGCAATCAGTACTGTATCAGTAGCGATTTTTTTGACACCAATTGTATTCCTAAGTCTAGGTGTACAACCAGATAAAAATCCCCTACTCTGGCTATTTTCCACTTTTCCCTGGGCGAGTCTAGAATACACTGCAACAACAACAATTTTTCTAGCTTTCTTAGGTGAGTTAAGTGTATTGACGCTGTTAGTTTTGAGGTTAACAAGCCAATTGAAACTTGCAGGAGTAAACTCCTAGTACCTGATTCAGTGAACATTACATAACATCATGAACCATTCCGACTCTTGTTAACCTTCTTCTGTAATGAGCAAATGAGTTGTTTGTGCTACT
>JAJPJF010000293.1 GCA_021324415.1 Nostocales cyanobacterium Centralia_MAG_434 | reverse complement strand
GGTATAAACCAGTAGCTGGATCTAAGTTTTTCTCGGATGTTAACCTGATGAAATTTTTTCATGGGTATGAGGAGACGCTCCTCAATAATTTAGATACGTTTACCCTGCCTATTACATAATCTATTTCTTTTGCGATCGCTCTTGCTTGCACCTCCGAATAGCACGCATTTAACACCACACACTTTACATGCTCTGCAAATAAACCAAATAATCCTACTAGCGCTCCCCCTTCTACCAATTTTACTTGTCCTGTTCCATCCGCAAATACCAGCCCTTCTTCTCCTGACCCATGCCCACTAAAGTGAATTATTTGTGGCTCATAATAGCTCTTGTGCAGTTTTGGTTGTCGGTTTGCGCATAAGATGAAATATTCGCGACGAAATGTGGGTTCGCGCATAAAGTGATATTTTGGGAACGAATTTATAAGGGTTCTAGGCCACGAAAGAGCGCGCATAAAATGAAATTGGCGGTTTAAGTCGGGCTAATTCGCGCATAAAATGAAATTTTGTCATCAAACCGTGTATGGTACGTGTTTATTAACTCAACAGGCTGCGATCGCAGGCTAAAGTACCGCTCACAAACCCTGATTATTCGTTCAATCAAGGTGGGAAAATTTCAATTTATGCGCGAAATCACAACGGGGCTCAAAGTCTTTCCCTGCAGTCTTTTCAATTTATGCGCGAAATCCTGCGTCTGGAACCCCTATAAATTCGTTGTCAAAATATCACTTTATGCGCGAACCCACATTTCTTTCGTTGGAAAAATTTCATCTTATGTGCAATCCGACAACTCTTGTGTCCACTTATTGCGTATTCACTTAGTAGCAGCACATAGTCACACACCTCATAACGCCCCATTCTTCCTCTGGCTACCAGTACTTTGTCTATTAAATCGTTCAATACTCCGCTTTCGCGGCCAGTACCTCCCCAATAATGCTACTTCTCCCAACCAACTTGGTATTACAGACTTTTCTCCCAACTCTGTTTCCAACACAGAACCACTCCTCATTCTTCACCTCTACTGACAACTTTTGTTACTTCCATTACTGCCTTTTTCTCTCTTCTCCGTATTCTTTCCTTTTTGAGGTCTTATTTATCACTTATTTACTTTTATTTACTTATGGCGTTGCGCATCTTGTGGGGAGAAGAAATAAGCTCAAAACCTAATTGCTGAGATCTTTTGTGGAGATTATTAACACTTACGGATTGAATAAACGTTCCCGTATTCCTTGATGCTTAAGTTCACGAGCTTGATGTTCTCGTGTACGAGCTTGATGATAGAAGTCCGATCCCGCTAGTGCAAAGTTAACTGCTGCCCTAACACGCTGTTCCTTTTGCGAGGATGCAAATTTCCACTTCTTCTTAATTGTCTCTAGGACGGTTTGGTCAAGATTGTCGTAGCCAGTGGATTTAACAATTTCTACATTGCTCACGTTGCCATCCTTTTCAATATTAATGACAACCACTGCTCTACCTTCTAAATTTTCTGCTCCAAGTGGATATTCTGGTGCAGGACAACGACGGCAAATTACACCATTAGAGCCTAACCCTATTGAAGAACCGTTTCCATTTCCAATACCTGTAGATACCTTTGAGCCACTTCCGGAACTTGTCCCCAAGGTGTTGCCAAATCCGTTACTTTGTCCTAGGTTTCCATTGCCAGTATCTCCTCCAGAATCACGGCTTTCCCTATTTGTTGAACTCATAGCAACTTTCTGGCGGTTCCCTCCTTCATCAGGAGTATCTGATTGGTGGGTAATACTTCCAGCAATGTCTTGTGGTTGAGACGGCGGGATGGGAATAGAGAAATGGGAAGTTGATGTTGGTTTTGAAGTGGCACTTAGGCTAGGTGTTGGCACACTAACTCGCTTTGGAGTCTGAGCCTGAGCTTGTTTGGGTGTTAAAGTTGCAATAGGTGATGCCAAAGGTTTAGGAGCTTCAACGAGTTTAGGTGGTAAGGTCGCAACATTCCTTGGGCTTGATGTATTTAATGATGCTGGTAGCGAAGTGGAAGCTGACGAGGGTAGAGTCTGTGCTAAGTTGGGAGTCTTAACTGATTGAGGTGATAAAGGGGCAATGGGTGTAGATAGCAGTTTCGGTGTTGCAACCAATTGAGGTTGCTTTTTAGCTATTGGTTTCTGTTTGGTAGCTTCTTCTGTTGGCTGAGACAGTTTTTTAGCAACAACCACTGGCAGAGGTTGGGCGATCGCTAGTTGTGAAGTTATTGATTGAGATGATGGCGCAGAGTTGGTATTGGTCATTTGACCTTTTTTAGAGACACTACTGGCTCCAGGTAACGCAATTGTTTTCAGCGATTGATGAGTATCAGACTTGCGAGCATTCACTATTGGCGCAATTTTGCCTTTTGGTTTTGGCTTCGCTGCTTTCAAGCTAGGTGGATCAACAACTATCACGTCAATTGGCTGTTCTACAAACTTAGGTGTTCTTAACCAAAGACTTATGAGGGTGAGTACCAGAATATGCAAGACTAGTGAACTAATAGAACTAAAGAGGAAATGTGATCGCAGAACCTTCTGTTCTGTTGCTCGTCGATCTAGCACATTGCTGGAAAAGTTCATCAGTTCTATTCTCCTCTACGTTTGTTCACTTTTCTTTGAGGGCCAAAAGGCAAAAGGTGCTTCTCAGTGAATTAATGTTGTAACATCATGTTTTTTCATAAACAGCATTTCTAGCGTTTACATTGGCTTGTTGCAGAATATATTATACGCCATAGCTTTAGCTGCTTGAGTTTTAAACGACCCTCAAAGGTGGGCATAGCATTTTTCCCTTACATATGGTGATGGGAATTCATGTCCGATTCAGGTTGTTGGTGATGTATATCTGCTGCATTGAGTTGGATTAGGCTCATATTCACTCGACCCAGACTCACCAATCCCATCGTTATCATTCCCGTGCTTAAAAGTCCCATTGAGACAAACCCAACAGAAATGACACCCATAGGTACTAGTCCAATCGAGATTAATCCATGGGGAATCGCACCAATTGAAATTAATCCATGAGGCGAGATGCCAATTGAAAATAAACCATCATGGGGTGCAATACCAATCGCTAGCAATTTGAGCTTTTTTCGGGATGCTTTAGAGTCAATCATAAAAGGTTTTTAATCAGCTACTATGATGAAACTTAAGGTAATGCAACAATGGTTGTCAAAAGACAGCCTGTCAAAATATTGTTGATACAACTCCAATGTTTACTAGCAATGTGCATGTGCTCCCTCGTAACAAGCGTTCTATCTTTAGAATCTACAAAAGACAATCGTTGCAAACCTTACCGTTGATACTCGCTTTTATTTTGGTTTTGGCGATGGCAAATCAAAGCTTAAGCCACACACCAAAATTGACCGAAATATTCTGGGACACTTATGGTGTTCCCCATATCTACGGCAAGGATGCACAAAGTGCATTTAAAGCTTTCGGTTGGGCGCAGATGCAAAGTCACGGTAACCTGCTCCTACGTCTTTATGGTCAAGCACGGGGACGTGCTGCCCAGTATTGGGGAGAAGCATACCTAGAATCAGATCGCTGGGTACTGACTATGGGAGTTCCAGAACGAGCACGTTCTTGGTATACAGCACAAAGTTCAACTTTCCGCAAGTATATTGACGCTTTTGCTGCAGGAATGAATGCTTATGCTCAAGAACATCAGGATCTCATAGCCGATGATGTTGAAGTCGTGTTGCCAGTAAAGGCAGAAGATGTGTTGGCTCACCTCCAGAGGGTACTCAATTTCACTTTTGTCGTCAATCCAGATCAACTTGCTTCCGTCAGTAACCAGCACCCAAAAGCAGGGTCTAATGGTTGGGCGATCGCTCCATCACATTCTGAGAGTGGAAATGCTATGCTCTTGGCAAATCCACATCTACCGTGGTCAGATCCGTACCTGTGGTACGAAGCCCAGATTGTTGCTCCAGGTATTGATGCTTACGGCGCAGCACTTGTTGGGGTTCCTGTTTTAGCGATCGCATTCAACGATCATTTAGGTTGGACTCATACAGTGAATACCTTTGATGGCTGGGATGCTTACGAACTCAAACTCGTTGACAATGGTTATCTATTCGATGGTAGGGTATTACCCTTTGAGACAAAAACCCTCTCTCTGAAAGTTAAGCAACCTAACGGCACACTGCGCAACCAATCACTGATAGTAAAAAGTTCTGTCCACGGACCTATCATCACTCACAAAGATGGCAAAGCCGTGGCGCTGCGAGTGGTGGGGCTTGACCGACCTGGTGTACTCCAACAGTGGTGGGATATGGCGCGCTCAAAAAACCTCAGACAATTTCAAAGTGCACTCCAACGATTACAGATCCCAATGTTTACCGTGATGTACGCAGATCGAGAAGGGCACATCATGCATCTGTTCAATGGTCAAGTTCCAGTTCGGCAAAAGGGTGATTTTCAATACTGGCAAGGCATAATCCCTGGCAACACATCAACCACATTATGGACGAAAATCCATCCATACAAGGATCTGCCCCGCGTCATTGACCCACCTAGTGGTTGGTTACAGAACACTAATGACCCACCCTGGACAACAACATTTCCACGTGTGCTCTCCCCAGATGATTACCCACCCTATATGGCTCCCCGTGGACCAATGAGTTTTCGCTCCCAGCGCTCTGCAAGAATGCTCAGTGAAGATCAACGCATATCTTTTACAGAAATGGTTAAGTACAAACACTCGACACGCTCCGAACTGGCAGATCGTCTCTTAGATGACCTGATTAGCGCAGCACGAAAGTATGGGGATCAATCAGCACGAAAAGCTGCTGATGTGCTGCAAGCTTGGGATGTATCAGCAGATAGAAATAGCCACGGGGCTGTACTCTTCGATTTCTGGGTTGAACAGATAGATCTCAAGACTGTATTTAAAACTCCTTGGAACGAAAAATTTCCACGCACCACACCCAACGGCTTAGCAGATCCTTTGAGTGCGGCTCAGGCGCTTTCCGTAGCTGCAGCCAAGGTAGAAAAGGCTTATGGAAAGCTAGATATAGCATGGGGTGACGTCTTCCGACTACAGTATGGTCATGTGAATCTCCCTGCCAATGGTGGTCCGGACAGCCTTGGTGTTTTTCGCGTTGTCGATTATGCACCAGTGAACAATCAGTACTTTAAATCTGTTGCTGGTGATTCCTATATTGCGGTGATTGAGTTTTCTCATCCGGTACGTGCTATGGCACTGACTAGCTACGGGAATGCCACTCAACCCGGTTCACGCCATGTTGGAGATCAGTTGGAGTTGTTTGCTCACAAGCAGTTACGGCAAGTTTGGCGAACCCAAAAGGAAATCCAAGCTCATTTAGAGGAACGCAAAATATTTTAGTAGGCGTCTGGCAGTTGCTTCTCTAACAGTCGTATAGGTTGATACAAATAACCTCCAATTGAAACCAACATATTGAGCATTCCCATGACAATCAACAATAAAGCAATGCCGTGCCCTCGCCCTACACCGATGATTTGTCCGACACTTCCAGCCAGTACTCCTCCTACGGCAAGCGATGGCTCAAAGACTTGATCGGCTAGCGGTCCTGCAATCAGATAAGCAAGTGGTAGAGATGCCCAAGCAAGCATGCGACGCAAAGCAAAGACCCGTCCCTGTACAGCAGGCGCGACTTTGCTCTGCCAGATTGCCTGATCGCAGCTATTGATAATTGGCACCCCAAAGAAGTAAATAAAAGTAACAACAAAAAAGACTGGGACAGAGGGCATCAATCCAGCAACCACCATGCACAGCCCACCTAAAAGTGTAAAACCGAGTATGCCATTCATACGGTTCTTTGTCCCACCCCAAGCAGTCACCACCATACCACCAACCAGCATACCGCTCCCACCAATGGATAACACAATGCCAAGTACAGTAGCCGAAGCAAAGGAGAGTACCAGAGGTGTAACTAGCACGGTGACAACTCCTATAAAGCAATTGCTAATAGCAAAAAATGTTAACAATCCTAATAGCCCAGGTCGCGCAGTGATGTATTTCCAACCATAGATGACTTCATGCAATAACGACCCTTTCCCTACATTATCCTCTACAGTAATTCTGGGTCTGGGGAATTGGACAAGCATGAGTGTGGCGATCGCAAACAAGAAAGTCACACAGTCAATGAGAATCACACCCTGAAGCCGAATAGTTACAACTAGCGACCCAGCGAGTATTGGTGAAATCAACCTTGACACGGCATCTGCCATTTGAACCATACCACTGGCGCGACCAAGGTGTTGCTTGGGAACAAGCAGCGTAGTTGTAGCACTATAGGCCGGCCATTGGAAAGCGCTGAAGGTCGAACTAACCGCGACAGCAAGGTAAATCTGCCAAACTTGAAGTTGATTGGCAAACAGCAACAGCGCAATCAAAAGTGTACTCAGTCCTGCCCCAGCGTCGGCAAGAAGCATAGCCCAGCGTCGATCCCAGCGATCCACCAGCGTACCTGCCAATGGTGATATTAAAATACCCGGCAGCATGCCAAACAACGAAATCAAGGCGAACTGGGTAACTTTCCCACTATTTTGATATACCCATACACCAAGCGCAAATCTGGTGAGACCAGAGCCGATCAACGAGACAAATTGACCAAACCAAATGAGGATAAATGCTTGCATTGACTATACAACACTAATGGCTAGATTTGGCGACAACATTGTGTTACTGTAAATTAGGTGGCAAATGCCTATGAAAAGCTTCAACTGCCCTCGCCACTCCGTCCTCTGCCTGAATCTGCTTGCCTATTGCTACAGTACGCGATCGCATTGTTGTATCACTGATAGCAATTCTAATAGCAGCGGCTAGTCTCTTTACTGATGGCTGTTCTTGCACAATCGGTGGTGGACCTAAGCCCAATTCCGCTACTCTACGAGACCACAAAAATTGGTCGCCATTGTAAGGTATTGCAACTGTGGGAACACCAGCACGAATACCATTCAAAGTTGTGCCATGACCACCGTGATGCACAACTGCAGCCATTTGGGGAAATAGCCAATCGTGAGGCACTGATTTGATAGTGAATACCTCATCCTCTGAAAATTTGGCATCACGAAGACCCCCTGCTACAGTGCGCACAATAGCTCGTTGTCCCGTCTGAGATAGAACTTTCCGGACTGCCTCTACTCCTAGTTTCTCATGCCAGGTTTCAAGATAAATTGGCGGTGGTCCAGCAGCCAGAAATTCTACCAACTTGGTAGGTGGTTGCCAGGTGGATGAGCGTTCCAGAAACCAGTAACCAGTGACATATACCCAGTTTGGCCAATTGGAAGGTTTAGGGAGAAAAGAAGGACTACAGGTGTATAAACATGGTATTTTTTGTTGCTGCATTCGAGTTAAAACACCTGACCATGGAGGAAGAGAAGGCAAAGTCAAGGTTTCTTGTCGCCACTGGTTGAACGGTTGTTGAATAGATAGCCAGATGAGTTTATCGAACAAGGAGTAGGTCAATCGATTGTAAATGCCTATTTGATGCCTAAAAGTTGGCACACTTATCTGGGGAAAATGAAAATAAGGAAAAACATCAGTTAGATGATGGGGCTGTTCACAGGCTGCGTAGCAAGGGATACCTAGTTTTTCAGCGATATCGTAGCAGGCGAATGTATTTGGGTTAAAAATAATGACGTCAGTATCTTGACAAACTTGCCAGAGTACAGGTAAAAGACTCTCATTGAGTGGTCGCAGCCAGTTGCCAAAATTGTGGATGAAACGGAATGGGTTGTTGCCGAAAGGCATTGGACAAGTCTTTTGAAAGTTCTGACAGTCTATAGCCGCAAAGTCCAATCCATAGCTGCTAACGAACTCTTGCAAAAAAGGAAAGGTAGCCAGTTGTACTGAATGACCAGCCCGTTGCAACCCAAGACCGAGAGCCATGTAAGCTCGGATTCCACCCGGTGATGCCAATGCTACAATTTTTATACGCATATTTTTGTGCTGTTATCTTAGCGTTGCACACTTGAGCTCTGCTTTAGGCAGATAGTGAGGTTGACGGATAGGATAGGTTGGCTATCTCAAAAGTCCAACTATCACTGCCTCTATGCATAATTTTCAACACATCAACAATTGAATAGGTAAGTTGTTCAAAATGCTCTCTCTTCAAAGGAGGGATAAAAGTAAGTGCTAAGTTCTCTTCTATATGTTCTGGGGTTTTCATCCCTACAAGGGCAGTGAGCAGCCCTGGGGCACTTCTAGTATACTGGAGTGCGCGTTGACAGTCGGTCTGAAGGTCATCACCAAAAGCAGAGACAATATACTCTGGGATTTTGCCTACCACTTGTGCTTGACACAGAGAATTACTAGCTATGGGGGTAATCCCTAAACGATAAGCAGCTTCCAAAACTGGGACTTGTTCTTCTCCAAGCTTTTGAGTTGGTGCGACGAGTGCTTCTGGCATCGCCATGTTTAAGGGAAACTGGATAAACTGAAATCGATCCTTCTTGTTACCAGCTACTTCCTGAGCAAGGGACTTTGCTCGTGCTAGATCTAAATGGTCTTTTGAGTCCGGAGGGACACGCAAGCCATTCCAAGTTGCCAAACCATAAGCAGAAATTTTCCCAGCATCTGCTACATCTTCCATAACTTTGAAGGCTGCTTGCAACCGATTGTAAAATACTTCTGGTGCAACCTCAAAGAGTTGAATTTCAGGGTTGTGGATGTAGTACACATCAATTGTCTGTAGTCCTAGGTTTGTAAGGCTACTATTGATCTGATTCCAAAGAAATTCTGGATGTATGCAGTGCTCCTTTGCAACTAAGTCCCTCATGTTTATTCCGGAGTTGCCAGGCTCGATGTACTGTTGATAAAACCAGTCTGCTTGGTTTTGATTGAGATGTGGGAGGAAGCCTCCTTTTGTACAGATGATCAGTTCATCCCTTGACACCTCTCCCAATTCCACAAGACGTTGGATGCCTTTTCCTACACTCCGTTCACTATGCTGGTGACGATAGTTGATTGACGAGTCAATCAAGTTCACGCCACGTCGGACTGATTCAATCACTGCTTCTGTCACAAGGACGTTAGTTGGCTCATTAAGTTCACCAAGGTAGGTTCCAAGTCCAATAGAACTGGTAATCAGATTGCCAACTTCTCGAAAGTGATCCCGTACACAGTTCTTTCTGTGTCTTTCTCTGTAACGTCGTGTTCCTTCTGCTGTTGCTTTACCTAAGAGCATGATAGTACCTTTTGATATCGAAAGTTATGTTTTTATACTTAAGAGTTAATCGTTCGACTGCACAGGCAAAAGAAAACCGTGATGAGTTAAATATGACAAGTAAGTGGAAAGCAATTGCTCATCTACAGGAGGACAGACTATAGAGGTGCCTGCAAGTCCATTAAGTGTATTTTGACAGTCAAATTCTAGTGTTCCTTGAGACATTTCTTGTTCAGAACTTCTGGGAGGGAAAAACGACACCAGTGGATACAAGGTATGTTCTGGTGAGTGTTCCGCAACTGTAAGCAAACATCTTCGCCATTGCTCATAAGAAATTTGTTGCAATGGGTAACCAAACGCGTTGAGCAAGTTGATCAGTAAACTGGAGTTGAAAGGCTGTTGATTAACAAAATGAAATGCTTTGTTTAAGGATTGCTTTTGCTTAGACAAATAGACGATCGCTCTGCTGATATAGTCTACAGGAGCTATGTCCTCGATCATCTCTATTTCCGGCACACTTCCAAGTTGGATACAGCCTATAATGAGTTTGTACAAGAAGTCATTTCTATTAAAAACACCAGTTTGACTGTGCCCAGAAACACGTCCTATTCTGTAGATACACACAGGGAGACCTCGGTCACGGGCAATAGTGACTAACTTTTCGGCAACCCATTTGCTTTGAGAATAACCTCCTAATGGCAATTGGTCATCATCTAAACTGTCATCTTCTCGAACAATCCGGACTCCAGAATCACCAACTGCGGAAAAAACACTTTTGGTGGAAATGAAATGCACAGATTTGACTTTAACTTGACTTGCGAATCTCAAAACTTCTTGGGTTCCCAAAACATTAGCTGCCTTAAGTACAGGGTAGGGAGAAGTATGATGCACCCATGCACCATTGTGATAGACGACGTCAACTAACTCAGCCATGGCTTGGAACTCTTCCTGGGAAAGCCCTAAAAGCGGCTGAGTTTGATCTCCGACAACTGGGATAATTCTGCAACTGAAAGATTCATCCCACAATAAATAAGATTCAAGGCTGGTTTGAATTCTCTTCTTACCTTCTTTGAGATTGGGCGCACGAACCAAACAATAGATATCTGCGTGAGTTTGCCGCAGGAGTTCATGCAGCAAAAAAGCTCCGACAAAACCTGTGGCTCCAGTTAAGAAAACACAAGCTGGCTTGGTGATATGGTGATAGGGTGTATTTGGGCTAATTGTAGGGTCAAGGACAGTTTCAGCCTTGAAATTCAGGGGTGTTTTTGCGCCAACAGTCGTGGATAAAGCTCCTGTTTTTTGAGCGATCGCAATACTCTGAGCCAATTGTGCAACTGTAGGCATCTCAAATAAACTACGCAAGGGTAACTCAACTTGAAAAGTTTCTCGCACCTTGACAACAAGCTGAGTGATCAGCAAAGAATGTCCACCCAAGTCAAAGAAGTTATCGTAAACACCAACTTGCTCAATCCCAAGCACTTGAGACCAAATTCTTACTAACAACTCTTCAACTAGCGTGCGTGGTTCTACATAGACATTTTCGCGCTTAGTTAGGTTCAGGTCTGGTGCTGGTAGGGCTTGACGGTTTACCTTGCCGTTGGGCGTCAAAGGTAGAGCTTTTAGTACCACGAATACTGATGGTATCATGTAATCGGGTAACTTCTCTTTGAGAAAGCGGCGCAGTTCACTGCTTGTAGGAGCTTTTTCAGACTGTGGAATCACATAACCCACTAGGCTTTGGTCGCCATTGTTGTCCCTAGCTATAACCACACCTTGAACCACCTCTGGGTGTTGGGCTAGCACCGCCTCAATCTCCCCAGGTTCGATGCGGAAACCGCGAATCTTCACCTGATGGTCAATTCGTCCCAGAAACTCAATGTTTCCATCCGGTAGATAACGTCCTAAATCTCCAGTTTTGTACAGACGCTCATTAGAGGATTGATTTTCAGTCTCCCCCCTGCTCACGCCAGTCGCCTCAACGGGGGGAACTCCCGCACGGCGCTGGCTCCCCTGCTCCCCTGCTCCCCTGCCTCTTTGAAAGGGATTGGGGATGAATTTAGCAGCCGTTAGTTCAGGATGGTTAAGATAGCCACGTGCTAGTCCTGCACCCCCTATGTGCAGTTCCCCTGGCACACCAATAGGAGCCAATTGCTCACAGGAATCCAGTATATGGATTTGTGTATTGGCAATTGGGCAACCGATAGGGACAGTGGTTTGACCATTATGATTGTGACAATTGTAGACACTGCTCCATACAGTTCCTTCCGTTGGTCCGTATTCGTTGAATAGGGGGGTATGGGGTAGCAACTGATGATGAAGTTTGACTAACTCTGCTGAACAAGACTCTCCTGCAACAATAACGGTATTCAGAGAATCAAGCTGCTGTGGTGCGGCATGTTCCAAAATCAGTTTGTAGAAAGACGGAAGACACAAGATATGGGAAATCTGATGCCGAGGTATCATTTCTATAAACTGGAATAGTTCTAGCTGAAGTTTTTCTCGGGGAAGCATCAGCGCACCTCCTTGACATAAAGTCCAAAAAATGCCAGCAACGGAACTATCGAACACAAAGGGTGAAACTAGTAAAAAGCGGGTGGCAGGTTTAGAGTAGTAAAGGATACGAGAGTAAGTAGAGTGAACTAAGTTTTGATGTGTAATTTGTACACCTTTCGGCTGTCCTGTGGAACCAGAAGTGTAGATAACGTAAGCTAGGTTGTGAGGTTTTGGCAGGTTGGGGGGGTTTTCTTTGCTCTGTAGGGCAATTCCTGAGCAATTAGTATCCAAGCATACCACCTGTGCTTGATGCTGGGGCAACTTCTCCGTTAATCGCTCTTGAGTTAAGAGCATAGACAATTGAGTGTCTTGCAGTATAAAGTCCAGGCGTTCTTGGGGATAGGTTGGATCTAAAGGCACATAAGCCCCTCCTGCTTTGAGGATACCTACCAATCCCACGATCATCTCCACAGATCGCTCTAAGTAGATGCCTACTAACACCTCTGGTCCGACGCCCAAAGTCTGTAGGTGGTGCGCTAACTGATTTGCTTTGACGTTCAGTTCTTGATAGGTTAAATATTGGTCTACTCTGTGAGAAGCCTCGCTGCGCTCGTCTACAAAAAGTACTGCCACGGCGTCGGGAGATCGCTCTACCTGCGCTTCAATCAACTGATGGATACACTGGTTGCTAGGATACTCTGCTTCGGTGTCATTCCATGCAACCAATAACTGGTGCTGTTCTGCCTCAGTCAACAACGGTAACTCGTTAAGGTGTTGTTTTGGATTGGCGACAATTGCTGTGAGCAACTCTTGCAAATGACCCACCATCCGGCAGATAGTGCCTTTGTCAAACAAATCGCTATTGTACTCCACAGTCCCAAGAAGTTCCTCTGTCGTCTCTTGCATGGATAGGGTTAAATCAAACTTTGCGCTGCCGATGTTACTTGCTAGGGAACTTACAGTTAAACCGGACAACTCTATCGGCGGCATAGGTGCATTTTGCAGCACAAACATCACCTGGAACAGAGGCGTGTAGCTGGTGGAACGCTGCGGCTGTATTTCCTCCACCAACTGCTCAAAGGGTAAATCTTGGTGAGTATAGGCTTGTAGTGCCACCTCACGAACTCGCTCCAGCAATTCGTCAAAACAGGGATTGTCAGATAGATCAGTGCGTAACACCAATGTATTGACAAAAAAGCCAATTAACCCTTCTATCTCAGTTTGGTGACGATTGGCAATAGGCGTTCCGACCACTATATCTGTGTTTCCCGTATAGCGGTACAGCAATGTCTTAAACGCTGCTAATAGGAGCATAAACAGGGTACTTTCTTTCTGGAAGCTTAAGGTTTTGAGACCAAAAGATAGTTCTTGTGAGAGCTTGAAAGAATAAGTGTCTCCTCGAAAAGTAGCAACAGTGGGACGCTGGTGATCAGTGGGTAACTGTAGCAGTGTTGACACACCTGCCAAATGTTGTCGCCAGTAAGCAAGCTGAGCTTTAAATACCTCTTTGATTGCAGATTGCCGTTGCCAAGCTGCAAAGTCTACGTACTGAATCGGGAATTCACTTAGAGGTGAGGGTTGCCCGTTACAGAAAGCTTGATAAAGTGCTGTCATCTCACGCACAAGCACACCAATAGACCAACCATCAGCAACAACATGGTGCATTGTGAATAAGGCGACATACTCCTGTTCACTGATCCACAACAATTTTACCCGCAGCAAAGGACCAGTACTCAGATCAAAAGGTTGTTTTGCCTCTGTCATCATCAGTTGTCTAACTACAGTCTGTTGCTGAGACTCAGGCACCTTGCACAAGTCTATGATGGGTAAGCTTAGCCTTGTTGCTGGTAAGATGATTGGAACAGGTCTTCCTTCTACTGTCGAAAAGGTGGTTCGCAAAACTTCGTGGCGGCGGAGAATTTCGCTGAGGCTTTGCTCTAGCGCAGCCAAATTTAGCCTTCCTTGTAACCGAAAAGCACTGGGGATATTATAAAAGGGGCTATTTGGTTCTAACTGGGCGAGGAACCATAGCCTAGCTTGTGCAAAGGATAAAGGCAACTCTGTGTCCCTGGAAATGCGCTTGATGGGTGGAAGTTTCAATCCCAATCCTGTATGATTGGCTCTTTCGATGTCTTTTGCCAATCTACTAACTGTTGGTTCCTCAAATAAGCGGCGTAAAGGCAGATCTACCTTAAATATTTTCCGGACTTGAGAGATAACACGAGTTGCCAGAAGGGAGTGTCCGCCTAAATCAAAGAAGTTGCTATGAATACTGACTGTTTTCAAGCCAAGCACCTCTGCCCAGATTCCAGCTAATACCTGCTCAATGGGAGTGCAAGGAGCAACAAAGGTGTCACTAGGCTCAAGTTGGGCAACAGGTGCGGGCAACATCTGGCGATTTACCTTGCCATTCGGCAACAATGGCAGTGCCTCCAGTATCACAAAGGCAGCAGGCAGCATATATTCTGGTAACTGCTCCTGTAAAAACCTCTGCAGTTGATTGATGCTAGGTGTCTGCTCGCTGTTAGGGACGACATAAGCCACCAACTGCTTGTTACCTGGTTGAATCTCCCGCGCTAGCACCACAGTCTCCCGCACAGCCTGGTGTTGCACTAGCACCGCCTCAATCTCCCCAAGTTCGATCCGGAAGCCACGAATCTTGACCTGGTGGTCAATTCGTCCCAGAAATTCAATGTTTCCATCGGGTAGATAACGTGCTAAATCCCCAGTTTTGTAAAGGTGGGTTCCAGGTTCTTGACTGAAGGGATTGGGGATGAATTTAACAGCCGTTAATTCGGGGAGGTTGAGGTAGCCACGTGCTAGCCCTGCACCACCTATATGTAATTCTCCTGGCACACCTATGGGAACAGATCGCCCAAAAGAGTCCAGTAAATAGCTTTTTGTGTTGGCAATGGGGGAACCAATCGGAACAATGGGTAAATCTGAATGGCGATCGCACCTCCAATAAGTCACATCAATGGCAGCTTCCGTGGGACCGTAAAGATTATAGAGTTGGGCATTTAGACGAGTAAAGAAATGTTTTTGGAGTTTCCAGGGTAACGCCTCACCACTGCAAATCACATGCTTGAGACAAGTACAAACTTCCAGTCCTGGTTCTTCAAGGAAAACTTGCAGCATGGAGGGAACAAAATGGATTGTGGTGATTTGCTGGCTACCAATCAGCTTGACTAGATAAGCGCTGTCTTGATGACCTCCTGGTTGGGCAACTACTAAACAAGCACCATGCAGCAATGGCCAGAAAAACTCCCAGATTGAAACATCGAAGCTGAAGGGAGTCTTTTGTAAAACACGATCTGTTTGTGTTAAGTGATAGACATCCTGCATCCAGAGCAAACGATTGCACAGTCCCATGTGGGTGTTCATGACTCCCTTGGGTTTACCTGTAGAGCCAGAGGTGTAAATGACATAGGCAAGATTTTGGATTGTGGCTTTGCTAACTGGGTTGGATGGGCATTGTAAATTAGCGACATCAGTATTGGCTTTCCAATCTGTGTCTAAACAGATGACTTGTGCTTGATGAGGAGGCAACATCTGAACCAAATGTTGCTGTGTTAACAACACTGGCACTTGAGTATCCTGCAACATCAAGGCTAATCGTTCCTTGGGATATGTTGGGTCGAGAGGTACATAAGCCCCGCCTGCTTTGAGAATACCTAGCAGTCCAATCACCATCTCCACTGAGCGTTCTAGGCATATACCTATGAGCACTTCTGGTTTCACACCCAGTGTCTGCAAATGGTGCGCTAGTTGATTGGCTTGATAATTTAGCTCTCGGTAAGTGAGCTGCTCATCGACAAAGACCACTGCCACAGCATCAGGTGTTTGCTCAACTTGAATTTCAAATAGTTGATGGATGCACTGTAATTTGGGGTAGCTTGTCTCAGTATGATTCCACTCCACCAGAAGCTGATGCTGCTCGGCTGCGGTTAAGATGGGTAAGTCTGTAAGTTGCTGGTCTGGATGAGCGACAACACCTGACAGTAAAGTTTGAAAATGCCCCACCATGCGGCTAATAGTGGCAGCGTCGAATATGCCTGTATTGTATTCAAATGATGCCACTAAACCCTGTTGTGTCTCTGCCATAGCCAAAGTCAAGTCAAATCGTGAGGTCGTGCGATCAATGTCTAGGTGACTCAAGCTCAGGTTTCCAAGCTTCAGATCTGGCATTGGTGCATTCCAAAAGACAAACATCACCCGAAATAATGGGTTCTGGCTGAAATTTCGTTCTGGTTGCAGTTCTTCTACCAGCTTCTCAAAGGGTAAGTCTTGGTGTGCATAAGCCGCCAGTGCCACTTCACGGACTCGACTCAACAGTTCTCGAAAACTAGGATTGCCAGATAAATTTGCGCGTAGAACTAAGGTATTGACAAAACAGCCAATTAGTGAGTTGAGTTCGCTAGTTTTACGGTTATTGATCGCTGTACCAACACAGAAGTCATCTTGGGTGCTGTAGCGGTAAAGTAATGTTTGGAATGCTGCTAGTAGAGTGATAAACAGAGTCACCCCCTCACTCTGGCTGAGTTTTTTTAGCATTGCACTCAGGCTGGGTGACAGATGAAAGGAAATACAATCGCCTGCTAAATTTTGAACACTAGGGCTGGACCTATCTGTAGGTAGAGTCAAGACAGGCGGTGTTTCAGCCAACTGTTGTTTCCAGTAAGCCAGTTGTTCTGCAAGCACTGACCCTTGCAACCATTGCCTCTGCCAGTGAGCAAAATCTGCATATTGGATGGATAACTCTGGTAGAACAGGAGGCTTACCTGTAGAAAAGCCTTTGTAGAGTACTGCTAGTTCCTGAATGAGGATTCCACAGGACTTGGCATCGGCAACAATGTGATGCATGACAAACACCAACACATGTTCTGTCTCACCCAGCTTGAGCAATGTGACTCGTAGCAAGGGACCATGTGCTAGGTCAAAGGGGTACTGAGCCTCATGAGTCGCTAATTCCTGAACTTTAACTTTTTGAACAGTTGTTGACAACTCGGTCAAATCTACCACTGGTAAAGTGAAATTAGGGGAGGGGGAGATCACCTGCACAAGTTCCCCATCTACCATCGCAAAAGTCGTCCTTAAAACTTCATGACGCCTCACGATTTCCTGAAAGCTTTGCTCTAAGGCAGCCACATGCAACCAACCTTTTAAATGCATGGCTTGGGAGATGTTATAGGCTATGTTGCCGGGTTGCAACTGGTCAAGGAACCACAGGCGTTGTTGGGCAAAGGATAGGGGAAAAGAATTAGATTCTCTACTGTGGGGACTTATTTGTTGTTGTAAGAGAGCTTCCCCTTTTTTCTTGTTTAGCCGTTGTGCGAGAAGCTTGAGTTTCTCTGGGGAAAGCCCAGCAAGTCGTTGAGAAAGGTCACTCATTTGAATTTCACTTGATGGGTTTAACTATTATCAAAATTCTTGTTCTATTTCTGCTAATGCTTGAGCCAGTGCTTGGTGATCTGTTTGCTCAGTCAACTTTTGGATCATCACCTTAGCCAACTCAGCAACGGTGGAAGCATCAAAGAAGTTCTTATAGGATAGTTCTATCTCAAAGGTTTTGCACAGCCGAGACACAAGCTGGGCAGCAAATAAAGAATCTCCTCCCAATTCAAAGAAATTGTCGTGGATACCTATTGGTTCAACACCTAGAATTTGTTGCCAAATATCAACAAGTGTGATTTCGATTTCGTTAGTGGGAGCAGTATAAGTATTTCCTACCTGAGGACGCCGATAAGTTGGTTTAGATAAGCTCACCTGTGTTAAGTCTTGTTTCAATGACTTGACAGAATCTTTGGGGTGAACAGGAAAGTCTTGAGTTGAGACAATGACTTGGGGCACTGTGCTACTCGATAAAATACGTCTAAACGCCTCCACACCTTCTGACACAGTCATTCCTGCCACCAATTCTTCCCCTGTGATCACTTGGTGTCGTGCTTCAACGGCAACTGCCATCCCTAATCCTTTCCATCTATCCCAGTTAATGGATATGGTGGAACTGCTATTTTGAGAGGTTCTGTAGTGAGCAAATGCATCAACAAAAGCATTTTCAGCAGTATAGTCTACGATCCCCAATCCACCTGTGAATGAACTTAGGGATGAGCAAAGAATAAAGAAATCTAGTTTAGTATCCCTAAATAAAAGATCAAGTACTCGTGTTCCCTTAACTTTCGGTGCTATGGCGCTTGCTATTGCTGCTTGTGTGGTGCGTTGAATCATACCTCCCCCTGGCACTGCAGCTGCATGAATCACCCCATGAATCTCACCAAATTGGTGATTGGCTTTTTGAATTGCTGCCGACATTTGTTCTAGGTTGGTGATGTCGGCGTTGATGACCATAACCTGCGCACTCAAGGCTTCAATGGTTTGCAATTTCTGAATTATAGAACTGACAGCATCTTGTGGCTCGTGAGTCAATAGCCATTGTTCCCACTCAGAATGATTGGGAATTGGCGATCGCCCAATCAGTATAAGTTTTGCTTGTACAGTCTGTGCCAAATATTCTGCCAGTGCTAGACCAACACCACCTAAGCCGCCTGTGATCAGGTAAACTCCCTTGTCCCTCAACCGAGGATTCCTGGCAACATCTCCATCTAATTGGACTGGTTGAAAATCTTGTACCCAGCGATGAAAGCCACGGTAGGCAATGATCTGATCAAAAGAAGTTTTGGTAGTGAGTTCTGCTAGCAATTGGTTTATAAGTTTTTCTTCTTGCCAAGTTTGTTTGAATGGAAACACAACATCAATATCGATGCTTCGACAGGTGATATTTGAGTACTCTAGCGGTATAACCTTACACGCTCCCAGAACTAAAGCCTTTTCTGGACACAGCACCTCTGAACCTGTCACTGCCTGCATGTTGTTGGAGACAATCCCAATTTCAACCGAATCTGTCAAATCTTGTTCTCCCAAAGCCTGCGCGAGAAACAGCAGACTATAAAAGCCCAATACTTCTGATAATTCTGGGCGATCAACAGTTGTGACACTCCATAAATGAACAATGGTTCTTGGTTTTTTGCCTAATGTGCTAAGTTCTGTCAGCAGGGTGTCATAATCCTGACGTTGTTGAGGATTCATTGTATACAAGCGATCGCTCTGGTGGTTAAATTGCTCTCCTACTCGGACAGCGATCGCATCTTGACCAGAAACTGCCAATTGCTGCACCATCTTTTCACCCAAGCCGCACTCATCTACAAACACTAACCAGCAACCCCCTTCAACACCTGAAAGCCCTGTTTTCAAAAGCTGTGGTAGCATTGAGCGTTGCCACGATGGGATGTAGAACCAATTAGCAATGTTTAGCTTTTTAGGCGTATTTTTTAGCTCAGAGGTCGCAGTGAATGCAGCAGCTACCTCATTGCTGACTGACTCAGAAGCTTGAGCCACAAAAACATTCTGCCCAAATGCTTGAAATGCCGAGAAAGCTTCCACCTTCACAAACCCATGGGTGTATAGCTTTTCATACCATTGCTCTTGAGATAAAAACGGATTACCTTGGCTACGTTCTTGATCTTCTAACGGATGCATCAGCAAACCATCCGTGATGTCAAATCTTAATTGAGGTTCAGTGATTTCCCACAACAGCAAGAAACCACCAGGCGCTAATAAAGAACGCACATGCTCAAGAGTTTTTCCGAGATTGCTGGTTACATGTAACACATTGACTGCCACCACGATGTCAAAGCGGTGGCTAGAGTATCCCTGTTCTTGAGGAGGTTGTTCAATATCGAGAAAACCATATTCAACAAACGGATAGGCGCTAAACTTCTTTTTGGCTTGATCCAGGAACAAACCCCCGACATCAGTAAAGATGTAGCTTGTTTGTTGTAACGGCAACACAGGCAGCAATTCTGCTGTGGCAATACCTTGTCCACCGCCGATTTCCAGAATTCTCAAGTTGATGTGTGGTGGTAATAACTTCACTACCATCTCCAGGCTGGCGCGGATGATTCCTTTAAAGTAAGTATTCCAGGGTAGTTCTGATTCTGCACGCTCTATTGTCTTGTCAACCGCAGCAAGGTACAACCCCAACGGTTCTTTTTCTCCAATTAGCACATCTGCTAGATTGTCACCAAATTCTTGAACAATCTCCAGAATTTGGGGTGTGTGTTTCCATTTCTCCCTCGCTTCTGCTAAAAGAGCATTCACAAAGATCGGGGAAAATGGTTCTAAGTTGGTAAACTGTCCGTGTTCTTGTTGTAAGTGACCTTGCTCTATTAATACATCTAAAAAGCGATTGAACAGTTGCCGATAACGAGGAAGAATATGGCATTCCTCAAATAACTCTTCCAAAGAATATTTTTTGACAACATTGTCAAAAGCACCCAAACGCCTAAAGGCTTGGTTTATGTAGGTCATGCATAAACGATCTAAGCACTGTTTATTTTCCAGATAATGTTGTTCGTCAAGTTCTAAAATTCCCGTATGGGCTTGGTGTTGACCAGCCGCTAGTAGAGAGATCCAAAGCTGTTCTGATGTTGGACGGTAGTTGATCTGTTTTTCTGGAGAAATCCAGTAACGCTGACGTTCAAAAGGGTAGGTGGGCAAGGGGATACGATAACGCCGCCTGTTGGTGTAAAATCCTGACCAATCGACTTGTACTCCTGCTAGCCAGAGTCGCCCCAAGGTGTTCAATAGGAAAGCCACATCAGACTGTTGATCTTGCGGATGGCGAATTGAAGAGAGTACCATCTGCTCTTGGATCTGATGCCGCATAGTGAAGGTGCTTAAGGTTCGTCCAGGACCAACTTCTAGGAAAATTCGCTCTGTATCTTTTAGCAACTCGGTGATTCCCTCACTAAAGCGTACTGAGGAACGCAAATGCTCAGCCCAATAACTTGCAGATGTGGCTTGCTCTGGCGTGATCCAAGTTCCAGTCAAGTTAGATATAAAGGGGATTTCTGGGGGCTTACGGTTGGCTTTTTTGACAGCACGAGTGAATTCTGCCAAGATGGGATTCATCATTTTAGAATGAAAAGCATGAGAAGTGTGTAGAAAGCGACACTCCACACCCTGTGCCCATAGACAGTTTTGTAAGTCATTGATTGCGTCAGTAGTTCCCGAAACCACACATAAAGAGGGGGCATTGTTCGCTGCTAAGGAAAGTTTCTCATCTAGCAATGGGAGAATTTCCTTCTCCGGTAGCGGTACACTCAGCATACTTCCATGTGGCAACTGCTGCATGAGCCGTCCTCTAGTTGCCACTAGCACCAAGGCATCTTCTAAGGAGAAGACGCCAGCTAGACACGCTGCAACATACTCACCTATGCTATGACCAATCATCACCTGAGGAGACACACCCCACGCCATCCACAACTTGGCAAGGGCGTACTCAGTGACAAATAGGGCACTTTGGCTGATGTAAGTCTGTTTTAATTGCTCGTGTTCTTCTTGCGAGTAAAGCACATGGCGCAAATCCAGACCTAGGTGTGGCTTGAGATGTTCACAGCAAAGATCAACGAGATCGCGAAATGTCGGCTCAATCTGGTAAAGTTCCCTACTCATGTTCACATACTGTGCCCCTTGTCCAGGAAACATAAAGGCAATGGATTGCTGCTTAGGTTCGAGATAGTGAGTGAAAACTCGTTGACGATTGAGAGATTTCAATGCTGTTATGGCATCATTTAAGTCTTGGCAAACTAGCATCCGTCGATGATTGAAAGCCCAACGTCCCACCTGCAAGGTATACGCAGCATCAGCTAAGTTCGTTTTAGGATGCTGTTCAAAATACTCAGCTAAATTCGTCGTGGCAATTTCCAGTGCCGAGTCCGTTTTGGCAGAAATCACCAATAATTGAAATCCCCCCTGCTCCTCTCCTCCCCTGCTCCACTGGTGCTCCCCCAAAACAGGAGCCTCTTCCAAAATGATATGTGCATTCGTTCCTCCAATCCCAAAGGAACTGACTCCTGCTCGGCGGGGTGTGCCATTGGTTTGCCATTCACGTAGCTTGGTATTGACGTAGAATGGGCTATTGGCAAAATCTATCTTTGGGTTAGGTTGTTCAAAGTGTAAGCTGGGTGGAATCATTTGATGTTTCAGTGCCAACACGGTCTTGATCAGACCTGCTACACCTGCGGCTGTGCCTAAATGACCAATGTTGGTTTTGACGGAACCGATCGCACAGAAACCCTTTTTGTTCGTACTGGCACGAAACACTTTTGTCAGCGCTGCAATTTCTATGGGATCGCCAAGATTTGTACCAGTTCCATGGGTTTCGATGTAGGTTATGGTCTCAGGTGCAACAGAGGCGATCGCCAAAGCTTCAGCAATCACTTTAGCTTGACCCTCAGTACTGGGTGCGGTGTATCCTGCTTTGAGGGAACCATCATTGTTTATTTCAGCACTTCTAATCACCGCATAAATACAGTCTCCATCTGCCAAGGCATCCGCTAACCTTTTCAAGACAACAATGCCCACACCGTTACCACCAACAGTTCCTTGGGCTTTAGCATCAAATGCTCGACAGTGACCGTCAGGTGAAGCAATCCCTCCCTCTTGATACAAATAGCCTTCTTTTCGAGAGGCGATTGTTACACCACCAGCCAGCACCATATCACACTGATAATTTAGCAAACTTTGACACCCCATTTGAACTGCCACCAAAGATGTAGAACAGGCAGTCCCAACATTGACACTCGGTCCTTTCAAATTCAGTTTGTAGGACACTCGTGTGGGTACAAAATTTTGATCGTTACCAATCAAAATCTGAGCAGAACTGACCAAATTCAAGATTTCCGGATGAGAAATGAGATTTTTCAGCAAGTAGGTATTTAGCGCAGCACCAGAGTAAACACCAATCAGACCTTCGTAAGTGTTAGAGTTGTAGCCAGCATTCTCAAGGGCTTCCCAAGCACATTCTAAAAAGAGACGGTGTTGGGGGTCCATGACTTCGGCTTCTCTGGGGGTAAAGCCAAAGAATGAAGCATCAAACATCTCAATGTCTTCTAGCACAGGGCTTGCCTTGACGTAGTTGGGGTCATTGAGCAAACTCGGATCTACGCCGGAAGCAATCAATTCTTCATCAGTGAAAAACGAAATAGATTCCCGACCAGCACACAAATTCTGCCAAAACTGCTCAATAGTTTTGGCTCCTGGAAACCGACCAGCCATGCCAATAATGGCGATAGATTCCAGAGAATCATCTGTTTGTTGCCTAAGCATTTCTACTCCTCCTTTGCTTTTGCGTTTTTATCGCCTCTTTTTTTCTACTGGCACGACTGTTGTCAGAAAACACAGCTTGTTCAGTCTCCTGATTCTGAGCTAAATACTTTGCAAACTCACTAACGGTTGGATATGTCAATAAGTCAATCACCGAGATATTGACGTTTAAGGTTTCTCGGATTTTGCTACAAATTGGAATTGTCAAGAGTGAATTGCCACCAATGTCAAAGAAGTTATCATGAATACCTACCTTTTCTAACTGGAGGACTTTAGCCCAAATATTGGCTATGACTTTCTCAGTGGAAGTGTGGGGGGGGACAAAGTTTTTTACTAAATGAGTTTGTGCATCACTAAGCTCACCAACGAACTCTTGAGCGTGGGCTTTTCTTTCAAGTTTATCGACCACGTCCATCAAAGAACCCAATTGAACATCAGGCTCTGCAACTAGACTATTGATGATTGCTTCCATATGCCTTAGGATTCTGATGACAGTAACAGGCTGAAAGCGACGCAAATCGTAACGGACTTCAAGCTTTAACTGTGAACCAGGTACTACGACAAAAGCAATGGGATAGTTAGAATTGGCAAAGGAGCAAACGCGATCAATCTTGAAACCGGTTGATAAATCAGAGGTATCAACTACAGAATTTTGAAACACGAAAATACTTTCAAATAAAGGCAACCCTCTAGGCACATCACTCCAACTTTGAACTTGTGCCAAAGGAGTGTGCTCATACTGGCGGAGCTTTGTTTGCTGAGATTGTAGCTCCTTCAGCCAAGGTAAGACCAACGCAGTAGAAGAAATCTGCACCCGCATTGGTAATGTATTAATAAAAAGCCCTACCATAGACTCAACACCATGTAGAGTAGCAGGGCGACCCGACACCACTGTTCCAAAAAGCACATCTTCTTGACCACTGTAGTCACTCAAGAGTAAAGCCCAAGCTGCCAATAACAATGTGTTTACTGTCAAATGGTGCTGTTTTGCCAGAGACTTGAGTGCTACTGTGGTTGCTAAAGATACAAGAATATGCTCTTGACCATAACTTGCCTCAAGACTTGGCAAACTATCACTACTCCCATCCATCGGCACAGGAGTTGGCAACCTAAAGCCCTGAAGAACTTGCCGCCAGAATATTTCAGCTTCCGAGATATTCTGCTGCTTTAGCCAAGCAATATAGTCTCGGTAGGGACGACTGGGCTTTAAATCAACACTTTGACCTTGACTAAGTGCCTTATAGATAGAAAAGAATTCCTGAAGAAGTATATTAAGACACCACGCATCCAACACAAGATGATAAGCACTCCAGATAAATTGATACGTGTCCTCACTGATTCTGATTAAAGCCAACCGCATCAAGGGAGGTTCAGAAAGCTCAAAGCCATGTCTTTGGTCTGCTTCTAGGTAAGCTTGTAATTGTGCTTCCTGTTCAGGAATTGATCGCCCACGCCAGTCATAATGCTGGATTAGGAGTTTGACCTGTCGATGCACCACTTGTACAGGTTTATCAAGGTTTTCCCAAATGAAACCCGTTCGCAGGCTGGGATGTCGGTCTACCACTTGCTGCCAAGACTGCTCAAAGATAGAGACATTGAGATTTCCGTGCAATGTACATAGCGTCTGTTCAAGATAGATGCCGGAATTAGGAGCAGACAAAATGTGAAAGAGTATGCCCTGTTGCGTAGGAGAAAGTGTGTAAATGTCCTGAATATTTTTAGCTTGCATAAGTATAGGGTATGGGGCATGGGGCATGGGGCATGGGGCATGGGGCATGGGGTATGGGGCATGGGAAGCACTCTATCTTATCTATGCCGTATGCCCGACCCTAAGAAATAATCGTTTATTCTCAACAACCTACTTATGTATAATTTCCAAGGATATTACTGAGGTCTTCTTGGCTTAACTCAGCCTCTGGGAAATCTGAGGGTGTGAAGGTTATAGAGTCAGTAGATTGACTGTGAGCAATGAGTAAGCGTAACTCTGTGAGAAAACGTTGAGCCAGCATTTCTACAGTGGCTTGACGATGAAGATTTTCACTATATGCCCAAATCATTTGGAATTGACCTGCAAGGACTTTTCCACTCACCCGTAGTAAGTATGAGCGGGTACCGTCGGAACTTTTTATTTGTCCATGAGATTCGTTGGTTAATCTCAATAAGGAAGACTGATGAAGAACCTGGTCAAATTGTCCCAAGTAATTGAAAATCAATTCAGCCTGGGGTTGAGTCCGCAGTCTCTCAAGGATTTCTTGATCCTCAGAGCAATAGCGCAGCAAGCCGTAACCTATACCCCGCTTTGGGATGCGGCGGAGTTGTTCTTTGACGGATATTAATGCTTCAACTGGAGTTTGAGCTTTGTCTATGTTCAACTGCACAGGAAAAACGGAGGTAAACCAGCCTACGGTGCGGGACAAATCTACCCCTGCAAAAATGTCTTCGCGTCCATGACCTTCTAGATCAATCAGGAGATGAGGTGTTCCTGTCCACTGAGAAGTGGTTTGAACTAAAGCTGTTAGCAACACTTCATTAATTTCCGTGTGATAGGTTGCTGGAACCTCTTGAAGCAGAGCACGAGTTTCTTCTGGTGTGAGTGATACTGAGACAGTGCGGTTCGAGCCTTCAATATTAGATCCTTCTGGGTAGTCTACTGGTAGAGTATAAGATGTGTCTCCCTTCTCCTCTGCTTCAATTAGCTGGGATTCTACCACCCAGTAAGCTAATTCTTGCTGAAGTTGTGGTGACTGAGCATACTCCTGAAGGAGCTTAGACCACTGCTGAAAGGATGTTGTTTTAGGAGGCAAACTGATTGTCTCTTCATTGCTAAGCTGTTGATAAGCTGTCTGCAAATCTTCTAGAAGTATGCGGAAGGAAACTCCATCCACCACCAAATGATGTAACACCAGTAACATGCGACTTGGTTTGTCAAAACCGCAACAGAAGTAAGCCACTTTCAGCAGTGGTCCTACGGTTAAGTTGAGACTACTCTGTAATTCTGTGGCAATTCTTTCCATGACAGGCTCCTGTTCTAAGATAGGGATATCTGACAGATCGAATTGCGCGAAGCACACTTTCTCTTCAGGACCGTGATTGGTTTGTTGCCAGTGCCCCTGTGTTTGTGCAAATCTTAAGCGTAGTGCATCGTGGTGGATGAGCAATTGTTGAAAAGCTGCCTCTAGCAACCAGGGATCACAATCTGGTTGTACCTCAAGTAGAACTGCTTGATTCCAATAATGAGGTTCCGGGAAATTTTGCTCGAAGAACCAATGTTGGATCGGGGTTAAGGCTACCGGACCTTCTACTGGCTCCTGTTGCAGTTGACGAGGCTGAATTTGACCAACAACCGTTGCTAACTCTGCAATAGTTGGATGCTCAAAGAGCTGATTGGTACTGAGCGAAAGACCTGCCTGATTTGCTTTCGCTATAATTTGAATACTTTGAATTGAATCCCCACCCAACTCAAAAAAGTTGTCGTAAATGCCTACCCGCTCAAGTCTGAGAGCTTGAGTCCAGAGGGTGGCAAGTGTCTTTTCAACTGGTGTACGTGGATCGGCTTCTAACTCTGGCTGTGTGCTGTTAAGCACTTGCTGAGGTGCAGGTAAGTTTTGGCGGTCTACCTTACCGTTGGCATTCAAGGGCAAAGCATCTAGCTTGACCCAGACAGTGGGGATCATGTATTCTGGCAAGTTCTGCCTTAAAAATCTTTGCAATTCATTGGTTGTGGTTGCAGATTCTGGTTCTAGCACTACGTACCCAACTAGGCGTTTGTTAAGCAACTCCTCCCAAACTGAGACAACAGCTTGCAGAACCTCTGAGTGTTGTAGCAGTACTGCCTCAATTGCTGTCAGTTCAATACGGTATCCTCTCAGTTTGACCTGATAGTCAATTCGTCCCAAAAACTCAATGTTTCCATCCGGTCGGTAACGTCCTAAATCTCCTGTTTTGTACAAACGCTCCTGTTCCCCTGCTCCCCTGCCTACGTGGAAGGGATTGGGAATAAATTTTTCAGCAGTGAGTTCAGAACGGTTATGATACCCTATAGCCAAACCTTTTCCTCCAATATGAATTTCGCCAGGAACTCCAACTGGTACAGGTTGTAGGTAAGAATCCAGCAAATAAATCTGAGTGTTAGCAATTGGGCGACCAATAGGTACAGGATTTTTCAAGTCATGATTTTGGCAATTGTAGACACTGCACCATACTGTTCCTTCTGTTGGTCCGTATTCATTAAATAAAGAAGTGTGTGGCAGTTGCTGATAATGACGTTCTACTAACTCTGTTGTACAGGACTCTCCCGCAACAATGACGGTGCGCAGAGAAAGCAACTGAGTGGATTCAATATGTGTCAACAGAGCGCTATACAGGGAAGGAATACTCAACCAGTGTGAGACCTGATGGTGGTTAATGAGATGAGTTAACTGCCAAATATCTTTCTGTAAACCCTCTCTAGGCAACACTAGGGTTTTTCCTTGACAAAGTGTCCAGAAAATGCATCCTATGGAACTATCGAAGGCGAATGAGGAAACTAACAAAAAACTGGTAAAGGGTTCAGGGTAGTAAGCGATCCGCGCATTGGTTGAGTGGGCTAAGTTTTGATGGGTGATGAGCACTCCTTTTGGTTGACCTGTGGAGCCTGAGGTGTAGATGAGGTAAGCTAAATTTTCTAGAGTACTGGTGATGATAGGGTTTTCTGTGCTCTCTGTTACCACAATATCCCAATCGGAGTCTAGACATAGGATAGCAGTTTGATGCTGAGGGAGTTTCTCGATAAGCCGTGCTTGAGTGAGTAGGACTGGCACGTGTGCATCCTTTAGCAAAAACGTAAGACGCTCTTGGGGATAAGTAGGATCTAAGGGTACATAGGCTCCACCTGATTTTAAGATACCTAGTATTCCCACAATCATCTCTAATGAACGCTCTACACACAAAGCTACTCGAACGTTGGGACGCACTCCTAGTCGTTGTAGGTAGTGAGCAAGTGCATTGGCGCGAGTGTTCAATTCTTGGTAGGTGAGCCGATGTTGATCAAAAACCACGGCGATCGCATCTGGAGTTTGTGCTGCGATCGCCTCAATTTGTTGATGAACACAGCAATTTTGTGGGTATTTGGCAGCAGTATTGTTCCACTCCTCCAGTAAAGTCAGCCGTTCTCGTTCTGGCAAAAGACATTGAGACTCGTGATGTTTCAACGGCTGTGTGGACATTGCTGTTAATGTCTCGGTGAAATAACTGCCAATCGTCTCTAGCTGTGCATTACCTATCTGGGTTAGGTTGCATTCTAAATCGAGTTGTAGACAATCTGAAGCATGGTTGAGATTAAACTCAGATCTTAAAGTGAAATGAGTTTCACCAAAACCTCTAGCTCCTAAAACTTCCACGTCTTTTAAAGCTTGAAGATGCTGATAAACATGAAAGTGTGTGTAGTTAAAAACAGTATCAACCAAAGGTTGTAGAGCCTGACGACCAACCAGCTGATGCAAATCAGCGTAGGGATAGCGTCTAAATGGCAATAACTCTCGCTCTGCTTCAAAAACCTGCTGCACTAACTCGATCCAAGTTCCAACTTTTAACTTCAAGCGAAAAGGAACTGTGTTCAAATGAATTCCCAAAGTTTTCTCACCATCGGCTTCTTCCAATCGACCGTTAGACTCCAGCCCTGTAAGAACATCGATCTCTCCACTGAGCAAACTCATCACTTTCAGGTGTGCAGTCAGCAAAACGCTTTTCAGGGGAACTTCTGCTCTCCGTGCCAGTTTTTTAAGTCCATCAGAAATTTCTCGAGAGATTTGGACATCCAAAAATCCAATTTGAGGGGTGTCTGTAGTAAGGTGAGTCTGGTAATGGGACAATTTTGTAGTGACACAACCTGCTAATTTTTGAGTCCAATAGTCTCGGCATTCCTTTGATTTGAGCGTTAAACGCTCTAAGGCAATGAAATCTCGGTATGCAATAGTCGGCGTTGGCTCAATTGCAATGACTTCGCCATTGAGAAGAGTATGATAACGATGTAACAACTCTGTCAGCAAACAGGCTTTACTCCAGCCGTCAAGGATAGAAGTGTGGCAGCTAAAGGTAAGATAGAAGGACTGTTCTGTCAGACGATGAATAAAAAAGCGAATGAATGGCGGGCAAGACCAATCAAAATTGCGTCTTTTTTCAGCTTCTATCCAAGTGGCAAGCGCTTTTTGTTGTGCATCTGGTGATAAACCGCGCAGATCCTCGACTTGAAAAGGAGCAACTACAGTTTGATGAACTAATTGTAGGGGTTCGCTAAAGTGAGTGAGATCAAATGAAGTCCGCAAAATGGGGTGGCGATCCACAACTTGCTGGACGCAGGCTTGAAAGATTTCAGTGTCTAAGTGAACCTGTAGATTGTAAAGGAAAATGTCGTGGTACATGGGTGAGTCAGGCATGGACTGGGTGTGAAAAATTACCCCAGCCTGGACTCTTGCCAAAGGATAAGCATCTTCGACACCTTGAGGTAGTTTTTGGCGATCTTGGTCAGAGAGTAAGCTAAATGCCTCTGTTTTTACATTTGAGAAACTAGACTCAGTCAATGTCACTGCTTGTGCCAGTGTGTCAATGGTCTGATGCTGGAAAAGCTGCTCAAGCGAGAAACTTAAATTTCTTGCCTGGGCTTTGGCAAGCACTTGGATGCTACGGATAGAATCTCCACCCAATTCAAAGAAGTTGTCGTGAATACCCACCTGTTGAATGTTCAGCACCTCTGCCCACACCTGTGCTAATATCTCCTCTACCTGAGTTCGAGGAGCGACAAAAGCTTTTTCTAAATCGGGTCTGGTTTGACCTGGATTTGGGAGCGATCGCCGATCTATTTTGCCATTAGGTGTCAAGGGCAGTGCATCCAGCATGACAAAAGCTGCTGGAATCATATAATCAGGGAGTTTATTCACCAAAAAGCGACGCAACTCGGTCACAGTAGGCGCAGGTTGACCACGAGTGACGCAATAGGCAACCAATTGCTCCTTTCCAGATTCTGCTGCTATTTCTCCCTTGAGTAAGCGACGCAATCCAGTAATATTGGATGGGTTTTCCACGTCGGCAATCGGCGTGAAGTCCTGGAACTTTTGACTTTTGTTGGAGTCTCGTACTAAGACCACAACCTCCTGCACAGCCGGATGTTGACTCAGCACCACTTCAATCTCAGCAAGCTCAATGCGGAAGCCTCGAAGCTTGACTTGGTGGTCTATTCGTCCCAAAAATTCAATGTTTCCATCGGGTAGATAACGTGCTAAATCCCCAGTTTTGTACAGACGCTCAGAACTAGAAAATTGATTTTCTGCCTCCCCTATGCTCCCATGCTCCTCTGCTCCTCTGCTTCTTTGGAAGGGATTGGGAATGAATTTTAGAGATGTTAGCTCAGCTTGATTGAGATAACCCCGCGCCAGACCAACACCGCCAATATGCAGTTCCCCTGGCACACCAATGGGGACTAGATTTTGGTGAGTGTCTAGCAGATAAATCTGCGTGTTGGCGATGGGGCTACCAATGGGGACAATGTGTTTGTGGCTATGACGCTTACAAGCCCAGAATGTGACATCAATAGCAGCTTCGGTTGGTCCGTACAAATTATGTAGGTCTGCATTTAGACGGGCAAAAAAGCGTTCTTGCAGTTGGAATGATAGCGCTTCTCCACTACACATAACTTGCCTAAGACTGTGACAGGTTTCTACACCCGGTTCCTCTAGAAACACTTGCAGCATTGAGGGGACAAAATGGAGTGTGGTTATTTGCTGCTGTTGTATCAACCTGACTAAGTAAGCGCTATCTTGATGACCTCTTGGTCGCGCTACTACTAGAGTCGCACCCGTCATCAGTGGCCAGAAGAATTCCCAAATCGAGACGTCAAAGCTAAAGGGGGTTTTCTGCAACACCCGATCTCGCAGTGTCAGTTGGTAGGTATCTTGCATCCAAAATAAACGGTTGCAGATCCCTCTATGGGTGTTCATAACTCCCTTGGGTTTACCAGTCGAGCCAGAAGTGTAGATCACGTAAGCCAGATTGTCGGCTGTTACTTTACTAACTGGGTTATCCACACTCTGGTGATGGAGTTCACTGTCGTTTTTCCAGCAGACTATATGTGCTTTGTGTTTAGGTAACCTTCCAACCAACTCTTGTTGAGTTAATAATACCGAAACCTGAGCATCTTCTAGCATAAAAGCTAGACGCTCATCAGGATAGGTGGGATCTAGAGGGACATAAGCCCCGCCTGCCTTGAGAACCGCCAACAGACTCACAACCGTGCAAAGCGAGCGCTCCAAATAAATGCCAACCAACGCCTCTGGCTTAACTCCTAGAGATTGTAAATGGTGGGCTAGCTGATTAGCTCGTTGGTTCAGTTCTTGATAGGTAATTTGTTCGTCTACAAACACCACTGCCACTGCATCTGGTGTCTGCTCTACTTGAGTTTCAAATAGTTGATGAAGACAAGTATCACTATAATAATTAACAGCAGTGGCACTCCACTGTTGTAATTGTTGCTGTTCAAAGTGTGTCAGGAGTGGTAAATCTGAGATTAACGTCTCTGGGTCAGCAACTATACCTTCAAGCAAAGTCTGAAAATGATTTGCCATCCGCGCAATCGTCGTAGGATCAAACAAATCTGTGTTGTATTGCCAAGAGGCACAAAGAGCACCATCGACCTCAGCTATCATCAAAGTAAGATCGAACTGTGCAATTCCCTTGGATAAGCTTAAAGACTCCAGCTCTAACTCCCCTAGTTTTATTTTGACTCCTGGTTCTCCAAGGGCAAAAGCTGTTACGCCTTCTTCAAGGAGATGGGCTTTCTGCAAGACAAACATCACTTGAAAGAGTGGGGATCGACTGGGGTCTCGGATCGGCTGTAGTTGTTCGACCAAAAGTGCAAAGGGATAATCTTGGTGAGCTAAGGCGTCCAGCACACAAGCACGCACCTGGTCAAGAAATGCTTTAAATGTTGGGTTTCCGGCAAGATTGGCTCGCAAAACTACTGGGTTAACGAAATATCCCACCAGCCAAGCTAGATCAGCTTGATTTCTGCCGATGGTTGGGGAACCTACCAGGAGATCCTCTTGACCTGTGTAGCGATAGAGTAGGACTTGAAAGGCTGCTAGCAAGGTCATGTAAAGAGTGGCTCTATTAGCAAGACTGAGGGTCTTGAGTCTTTGAGTCAAATCTGCGCTCAGCTTTAAGGACTGCGAGGCTCCTCTATAGGTTTGAATGGGTGGTCGAGGGCGGTCAGTGGGCAAATTCAACACTGGCAATTCCCCAGCTAGTTGCTTCTGCCAGTAAGCCGATAGCTTTTTACCCGTAGGACTTGCCAGCATTGCCACTGAAGTGCGCACATAGTCGGTATAGCGCACTGCTAGCGGACTCAGGGTTGCCTTTGTTCCAGCCTTGTGTGTCTGGTAAAGTATTCCTAGTTCATGCATCAGCACTGCACCAGACCAGAAGTCGGCGATTAGGTGATGCATAACCAGCAGTAGAGTGTGTTCCTGTGGCGATAAGCCGGAGACTTGACGCTGAGCGTATCGCGTGAATAAGTTGACCCGTAGTAGGGAACCTTGCTCTAAATTGAAGGGACGATGGGCTTCTGCAACAAGGCGATCGTTCAAGCTAGCCTCACTCCAGGTGGAAACATCTTCGTGCTGGAAACAAACTTCCCGATGTTCGTGAATTCGCTGAATGGGTTGCCCTGAAAGGTTTGTGAAGGTGGTGCGTAACATGGGATGGCGTTCTACCAAGCTTTGAAATGCACGAGCCAATGCTGGAATGTCTAACTCCCCTTGAAGACGGGCTACACCAACAATATTGTAGGCTGGGCTTTCCGGTGCCAACTGGTGTAGAAAGTACAAAGCTTGTTGACCATAGGAGAGGGCAGTTTCTGTCTTTGCTGTCAAAGCTGGAGCGAGAGTCGTTTCTTGGGCAAAGGCAGATGTCAAAAGCTTGTCAAGCAATTCACCAGCAAGTTGGTCAATACTAGAACTCTGTAGGAATCTCACCATTGGTAAGACTACACCCAGGTTAGTTTCAATCTGGTTTTGAAGTTCAATAGCTATCAAAGAGTCAAGACCCAAACCACTGAGGGGTTGCTGGGAGTCTATCTGGGATGGGGCGACTTTGAGCACTTGAGCCACCTGCTTTTGAAGATAAGATGCTAACTTTAGGCGACCCTCACAGGGTGTCAATGCTCTTAAAGCTTCAGTGCTTAATATCACTTCGCCTTCTGGAGTATACGAGTCTTCCAGGATACTGCTGCCTACAATCTCTAGACTCTCACTCAAGAAGCCATTTCGGCAGGCATAGCGTTGGATTTTACCACTAGAAGTTTTTGGAATGCTTCCAGTTTTAAGTAGCAACACCCCGTAAACTTGTAACTCGTGTTCTTCTAATACAGCATGACGAATAGAGCTGATGACCTCATCCACATTCAAATTTCGGAGATAATTGCGTTTCACTTCTACTGCAACTACTAATCTCTCCTCCAAATCACTCTCAATTGAAAATGCCGCCACACCACCAAGTTGCAATGCTGAGTGGCTTTGCTCCACTGTTTTTTCAATATCCTGTGGATAATGGTTGCGACCCCGAATCACGATCAGGTCTTTCAGGCGACCAGTGATGAACAGTTCGCCCTTCCACAAAAAACCCAAATCTCCAGTGCGCAGAAATGGTCCTTCTCCACTGTCTGTTAGATATGCTTGAAAAGTTTGCTTTGTTTGCTCAATTTTGTTCCAGTAGCCAATAGATACGCTGGGTCCAGTGACCCAAATTTCACCTACCTCATCAGGGGCACAACGGGTTGCAGTCTCGGGATGGGTAATGACAATCTGTAGATCTTGCAGGGGTTGGCCACAACCCACCAATGTCTGAACACCTACCTGCTCTGAAGAAGCAACTACCCGATTTTGCGCCAATGCGGCTTGTTCAACAGACAAAAAGACTGGTGGGGCTGCTTTAAAACCACCAGAAACAATTAAAGTTGTTTCCGCCATACCGTAACAGGGGTAGAAAGCTTCACGACGAAAACCACAATCAGCGAAAGTGCGAGTAAATCGCTCAATAGTCTGGGCACGGATAGGTTCAGAGCCGTTGAAAGCCACCTGCCAACTCCTGAGGTCGAGTTCCGCCTTCTGTTGTTCTGTAATCTTGCTTACGCATAGATCATAAGCAAAGTTTGGGCCACCACTGGTGGTTGCTTGGTAACGAGAAATTGCTTGTAGCCAGCGTAGGGGACGTTGCAGAAAAGCCACTGGAGACATGAGAATGCATGGAATACCCAAGTACAAGGGCTGAAGCAGATTCCCAATGAGACCCATATCATGAAATAGAGGAAGCCAACCCACGAAGATAGTCTTCTCGGTGTGCGCCATGGCTTTTTGGATGATGGTTTCGTTATGTATTATGTTGCCATGGCTAACCATGACGCCCTTTGGTACTGATGTAGAACCTGATGTGTATTGTAGAAAAGCCAAGGTATTGCTATTGACTGCAATTTCTTGCCAACTGTCTTCTAGACCACTAGGAGGACTGTCAGTGGTCAGCCATTTGATAGTTTTGAGGTTTGGTGCTAGAGGCCATTGACGTTCTATCTGGGTCAAGAGCGTTGTGGTTGTGAGTATCACAGTTGCTTGGGCATCCGCAACAATGGCTTGAAGACGTGCTATGGAGCGGTTCAATCGAGGTGGATAAGCAGGTACAGCAACAACTTGAGCGTACAGACATCCAAAAAAGGCGGTAATGTATTCTAACCCTGGTGGATAGAGTAGCAAAGCACGCTCTCCACTGAGTCCCTGGCTTTGAAGTAAGGCTGCGATCGCTCTAGCTTGACAATCAAGATTCCCATAGGTCAAATGAGACTCTTCTACTTCTCCATCTTGAAGAAAAGTATAAGCTTTCTGTTCGGGCTGTTGGAGCGCTCTCCAACGGAGAATTTCTATCAACGTAGAAAATTCCATTATTTGTTTGGAAAAGTGTTTGCCCATTTATACAATTACTCACTTTCTATGGGGTCAAAGATGATCGATGCCAAACTTTCTAGCTAAGAATTCAGAAGTCAGAAAAAGGAAGTCAGGATTAAAAAAAATTGGAGGGTAACAAGGTGTTCAACCTTTATAAATTCTGGCTTCTGACTCCTAGACTTGAATTCTTACCTTTCTTTTTTAAAGGGGAACAGAGAACGGAAGACAGATAATAGGAAAGAAAAGATTTTAGAGTTAGACAGAATTTTATATTACTTATTAAGTATATATTTTACTTTTTACACTACAAAAATGTTTTCTATTTGTCAAGCATTTTGCTAAGAATCAATTGATGAAGAAATATCAAATTTCTCGGTATAATACAATAAAGAATTTTGAATGACCAATTAAGAAGAGTGTGGGGTATGGGGTGTAGGGTGTAGGGTATCCCTCTCAATTCATTGCGGGGATTTCATTTATGAATAAATTTTTTGTTTTCTCCATAAATAAATTTAGGGGCTTTAAACCCGCTTGGGTGTAGAGTAGGGTGTTCATTTTCTTGAAGAATTTCTTTTTACCCCTACACCCCACACCCTACCACCTACACCCGTTTTTTCGGTAAAGGTCTTTTATATATGAGTTCTTTAAAGAGTCTGCTCAATTTAATTATTGTCTCGCAACTCTTAAGATACACATTTTATAATTCCAACATAGTAAGGCTTTTAGAGCATGAAGAGCAATTTACATCTTTTATATGAGATTTCTCTTTCAAAGCTTTTCTATTTAGTTACATAAATCAAAAGAAATTTGACAAACTGTCAAATTTTAAAAATCTTATATGCCTCTTCTTCAAGAGGCTTTGGTGAGCAAAGCATACCCTATGAAAGAATGAGCTTTTCAGCTTCGATTTTCGTAATAAGTAATAAATTTTATAACAAAATTTAAACTTTGTTAGAGAGATTTAGTTTTAAAATTGACACAAATCTAATATAGACAAGTTTGACGACCTGTCGTTTGACAGAATTATCCTAAATCTGAAATTCTGAAAGAAATTTGTCAAACAAGATAATACATCTGTCAAAATAGGGCAGGCTTTTTTAAAAGCCAATATTTAGATCACCTTTCGCATCCATTGCGCCAGAGTAAGGGGTGTGGTTTTAAAAGTTAGTAATTAATAGGGATTATTCCGTGTTCTTCGGTTGTGGTGTGGAAGGAAATGTTAAAACTCAATCAAAGTGGTTATGTTTTGGGCATCATCGGAGCTATCAGTATGCTCACAACACTGCCAGTAAGGGCAGAGGTAAAACAAATATTGACTGGGGTAAAAAATACAGCAACAACAGATGTACAACCTTTAGCAAGCGCTGCAGAAGTTGGACTTTTGAGGGATAAAAATAGCACTGTCCCAAAAGCTACAAGAGTAAAAACTCAAGTGCCCATTACCAAGATTCCCAACATCAGTAACTTTCCGCTTCCCCACACCAGTGTGAAAGACTTATTGGCACAGGAGCAACAAAATGACGTCACTCAAGTCACAGGGGTACGTTTGGACCGAACCAAGAGTGGTTTGGAAATTATTTTAGAAACTCAAAGGTCTGATAAGCTGCAAACTAAAATCACAAAAGAGGGCAATAACTTTGTTGCAGATATTCCTAACGCTCAAGTGCGCTTAAATAGCGGCAATTCCTTCCGTCAAGACAACCCAGCTAATGGAATAACGGCGATCGCAGTTATTAATCGAGACGACAATAGTATCCGGGTGACAGTGTCTGGTAAAGGGAGTGTACCAAATGTTAGGTTATTTGATAGCAATGATGGTTTAATTTTTGGAATAACAACTGCTGCATCCACCACACAGCAACAAGCCACACCATCAGATGAAACGCATGAAGCCATTGAAGTGGTGACAACGGGTGTACGAGAAAGAGGATACAGCGTACCAACTGCCAGCACGGCAACAAAGATAGAGGTGCCACTGCGTGACATTCCTCAATCGATTCAGGTCATTCCCAGTCAAATCATTGAGGATCGACAGGTGGAACGTCTTTCTGAGGTAGGAGAAAATGTCAGTGGCGTTCTGCCAAGACCTGGGTATGGCGGCTTATCTTCAGTCGGTTTCTACATTCGCGGGTTTAATCAAAGAACTGAGAACTTCCGCAACGGGTTTCGAGATTATGGCTTCCTAAGCCCTCGTGATGTAGCGAATGTCGAACGAGTTGAGTTTCTCAAAGGTCCTGGCTCAGTTTTATATGGTGGTGGGGTTTTCGGTGTGGGTGGAGTGGTCAATACTGTGACCAAAAAGCCTCTCGACCAACCTAGCTATGCTGCAAGCTTGACCCTTGGCAATTACGACTTCTATCGTCCAACGATTGATTTTACCGGACCACTGGCGTCTGATGGCTCCCTTCTATATCGCCTCAATGTTGCTTATGAAAATGGAGGCAGTTACCGTGATTTTAATAGCAACGAAAATATCTTTGTTGCACCAGCGCTAACTTGGAACATTGATAACAAAACCAAATTGACGACTGAATTTGAGCATCAACATGACTATTTTGTCTCTGATTTTGGATTCCCATTTGTGCCTGAGTCTTTGAAGCTTCCAAGAAATCGATTTCTGGGAGTTCCAGGATTTAATAATGCAGACGTTCATGAGAATTCAATCACTTATAACTTTGAGCATAAATTTAGTGATAACTGGCGTTTCCGGCAGGGTTTTAACGCAACTTTAGCAAGTGGGGATATCCGAGCAATATACTTAGATGATTTAGAGGATGACCGCCAAACCCTTGATCGCTCTGCTGATAAATCCCATGAAGAACAAGACAATTACTCTCTGCAAAATGAAATCTTTGGCAAGTTTAAGACGGGAGGCTTAAGTCATAATGTCTTGATAGGAGTAGAGCTAGATCGTTACAAATATAGTTACAATTTTTTCACAGCAACAGTAGATTCAATTAATATTTTTAACCCAAATTATAATGCAGCATTTGGAGAATTTCAGCAAGATTCTTATGAGAAGTATGGCTCTGACAATCTTGGCATCTACTTTCAAGATTTAATTGATATTTTACCCAACCTCAAATTTCTTGGTGGCGGTCGTCTTGACTTAAACGATTCATCTTATGTCAATCTCCTAACTAACCAAACAATAAATGAGCAATCGAACAGTCATTTCTCACCTCGTCTAGGTCTAGTTTATCAACCTGGTGACACCACATCAGTGTATTTCAGTTGGTCGAACTCTTTTAACCCCCAGTTCTTTGGCAAAAATCGCACGAATGAACAATTTAAACCGGAAACAGGGGAACAATTTGAGGTTGGGGTTAAGCAGGAATTTTTCAACAATCGGCTTTCGGGAACTCTAGCATTTTACCAGCTAACCCGCCAGAATGTGCTAACAGCAGACCCTAGCGATCGCAGATTTAGCATTCAGACAGGCGAACAAAGAAGCCGTGGTATTGAGCTAGACATTGCAGGTCTCATATTACCCGGATGGAAGATTATCGCCACCTACGCTTACACTGATGCTTTTGTGACCAAAGACAACACGATTCCCATTGGGAACCGATTGGACAATGCACCGCAACACAGTGCCAGTTTATGGACAACCTATGAAATTCAAAAGGGCAATTTACAAGGGTTAGGATTTGGTCTAGGGTTATACTATGTAGGAGAACGGGAAGCAACGCTGCCTAATACTTTTAGACTTCCCAATTATGTAAGGACTGATGCTGCCATTTTTTATCGACAAGATAATTATAGAGTTGCCTTAAATATTAAGAATCTGCTTGGTGTTAAGTATTATGAGGTTGGGGGAGATGGCTTACTCCCTGGAGCGCCATTGACAGTGTTGGGGACATTGTCTATTCAGTTTTGATTCTTTGACACCTACCAAAAGGTAGAGCTTAACCATGAAATTACGAACCCCGGTATTGACTATCCATCGCTTGATTGGATTAATGCTTGGTTTGGTGCTTTTAGTGATTGGCTTAACAGGCAGTAGTTTAGTCTTTTATCGGGAGCTTGATCAGTTGCTCAATCCTCAACTGATGCAAGTTGTGGCTCAACACAAGCACCTCTCACCAGAAGTTGTGTTGAATACTGTTCGCTCTACCTTTCCTGAAATGAAGCTGAATACCATCATTCTCCCCCGCACTCCTGAAGGCGTTTATAAGGTGGGGTTAAGCTCTAACAGTGATGAGTTAATTGATGTATTCGTTAATCCCTATAGCGGAGTTATCTTGGGAGCACAGCAATGGGGGCATACCCTCATGAGCTTCATTTATAGCATTCACAACTCTCTGCTGGTTCAACAGGTGGGTGAGCAGTTCGTTGGGGTTTGTGGGTTGTTGCTTTTGGTAATGGTTGTGAGTGGGTTAACTGTTTGGCCGGGATGGCGAAAGCCACGCCTTGGCTTTTGGATTCGCACAAAGGCTCATATTTCCTTACTCTTTTACGATCTCCACAAAGTGGGAGGTTTTTTATCCGCAGCATTTCTGATCCTGATTGCTTCAACTGGGTCAGCTATGGTATTCAGTAGCCAGTTTGAAACTATGATTCATTGGCTAACTCAAACCCCTAAAACAATCCTACCTGTTTCAACACCTGTACTAGCTCAAGCGCCTCTGCAGTTAGAGGAGATCCTACAGGTAGCAAACGCCGCTTTGCCAGAGGGACAAATCACCCTTGTTGTTCTGCCTCATCAGCCTAATGATGTTTTTCGGGTGTCTAAGAAGTTACCTCAGGATATGGATGTTTATGGTCGTAGTCAAATCTATATTGATCAATATAGTGGAAAAGTGTTGCAGGTGGACAATGCCCTAAAAGCACCTATAGCCTTAAGAATCAGCAATGCACTGCTATCTGTGCATAATGGTAGCTATGGTGGACTTGGCGTGCGATATTTATATGTCCTAGTTGGTCTTGTGCCCTCTGCACTGTTAAGTACTGGCTTTTTCATGTGGTGTAATCGTCACAGAGTTAAGTCTTACAAACGCGAGAACAAGTAAGTACTTAAACAAAAATATTTATACATTTTGTGAGATAATTCACCTAGAGAATCAGAGAAATGTTCTAAAGGTGTGTACATGCGATTTATAAGGGGTAGGATGAAAACCCTGTGTCTTTAGACCAGGGGACGCCAGTCACCTACAGAAGGAAACCTTCTTGCAGTGCTGGCTCATGAAAGCCACGTGAAGCCTTTTAAGGCTGAGTGACACTAGATAAATTCACTTTAACTTCACCTAATTTATGTAATTTGTGCTACTATAAATACATGGTAATTAGGTCGAACCAATGATAATTTACGAGTTCAAATGCAAAGGGAAAGACGCACAATATCGTGCAATAGACGAAGCGATTCGTACTAGTCAATTCATTCAAAACAAGTGTTTACGCTATTGGATGGATAATGAAAAAGTAGGGAGATATGACCTTAATAAATATTGCGCGGTATTAGCTAAAGAATTCCCATTTGCTTCGGAACTCAATTCAATGGCAAGACAATCAGCAGCAGAACGGGCATGGGCTGCAATAGCGCGGTTCTACGACAATTGCAAAAAGAATAAACCAGGCAAGAAAGGATTCGTGAAGTTTAAGCATAATTGTCGGTCTGTTGAATACAAAACGACGGGTTACAAATTATCAGCCAACCGCAAAGCAATTACTTTCTCTGACAACAAAGGGATTGGCACGCTGAAACTCAAAGGAACCTACGACCTCAACTACTACGACATCAAGCAAATTAAGCGAGTGCGATTAGTGCGTCGAGCTGATGGGTACTACGCCCAATTTGCAATTGAGATTGACGCGACAGTCCAGACACAGCCAACAGGTCAAGTCGTGGGGTTGGATTTAGGGTTGAAGTACTTCATCGCTGATAATATTGGCAATGTTGAGGAATCACCCAAGTTCTACCGCAAAGCAGAACGTCAACTAAAGCGCACTAATCGCAAAAAGTCCAAGAAGTTCAGCGCTGCTAAAAAGAAAGCCAAGCAAAAGCAATCGAATAATTACCATAAGGCTAGAAACAGGTATGCCCGGAAGCATTTAAGAGTAAGTAGGCAGCGAAAAGAGTATTGCAAGAGATTAGCATACTCCGTCATCCAATCTCACGACTTGGTAGCCTATGAAGACTTAAATGTTAAAGGCTTGGTACG
>JAJPJF010000138.1 GCA_021324415.1 Nostocales cyanobacterium Centralia_MAG_434 | reverse complement strand
CTTTACTGTGTATAGCGCCACGCAATCGCTTCACTGGACTTAAAAGTCCTTACCGACTTATCCCCACGTCTAAAGCCGGGGGCTTGCGTCTCGTTTTTTGGTCAAAACAATTTAAAAAGTTACCATTAAATATTCAGGAACGCATACAAATAGAAATTGATGAATTAGCTATAGAACCCCGTCCAGATGGAGTAAAAAAGCTAAAGGATCGGGAAAATATCGAATTAAAGTAGGTTCTTATCGGATTTTATACAATATAATAGATGAGATTTTATTGATAACAGTTGTTAGAACCAATACAAACAGCGAACAATGGGAAAAGAACTAACAACATAACATCTATTTATGAGCTTCCGTGACGAGTTTAAACTGCTGCTGTGTGCCCGCTACCCTTTGATTTATATTCCCACTTTTGAAGAGGAGCGGGTAGAAGCAACTATCCGAGAAGAAGCTGCCAATCAGGGAAATCGCCCAGTCTACACATGGGATTTTGTGGATGGTTACCAAGGTAATCATAATGATGCGGGGTTCGGGCGACGCAATCCTCTACAAGCTTTAGAGTTTGTCGAAAAAATCCCATCATCTGCACCAGGGGTCTTTATTCTCAGAGATTACCATCGATTTTTAGACGATGTGGCGATCGCCCGCAAGCTCCGCAATCTTTCCCGAGTCCTAAAGTCCCAACCTAAGAATATCGTGTTGCTGTCACCACGGATTGCTATTCCTGACGACTTAACCGAAGTTTTGACAGTTGTAGAATTTCCGTTACCTGCAGCACCAGAGATCAAAGCAGAGATAGAACGTTTGTTAGCTGCAACGGGAAACTCTCTTTCTGGTAGAGTCCTCGATGATCTCGTTAGTTCCTGTCAAGGGCTATCGATGGAACGTATTCGTCGGGTTTTAGCACGGGCGATCGCAACCCATGGTGAAATACAACCAGAAGATGTAGATTTGGTTTTAGAAGAAAAGCGTCAAACCATCCGCCAAACTCAAATTCTCGACTTTTACCCAGCCACTGAGCAAATTTCTGACATTGGGGGACTAGACAACCTCAAAGACTGGCTTCTGCGTCGGGGTGGTGCGTTTACTGAACGAGCACGACAGTACGGTTTACCGCACCCTCGGGGTTTGCTATTGGTAGGTATTCAAGGAACTGGAAAATCCTTAACGGCTAAGGCGATCGCCCATCACTGGCATTTACCCCTGCTACGCTTGGATGTAGGGCGCTTATTTGGGGGTTTGGTAGGTGAATCAGAATCTCGTACGCGTCAAATGATACAGGTAGCAGAAGCGCTTGCCCCCTGTATTTTGTGGATTGATGAGATAGATAAAGCCTTTTCAGGATTAGGAAGCAAAGGTGATGCAGGAACCACCAGCCGTGTGTTTGGTACATTTATCACTTGGTTAGCTGAAAAAACCTCTCCTGTGTTTGTGGTTGCAACCGCTAACGACATCCAAGCTTTACCACCAGAAATGCTTCGCAAAGGTCGATTTGATGAAATTTTCTTTGTTGGTTTGCCTAACCAGGAAGAAAGAAAAGCTATTTTCAACGTTCATCTATCCCGACTGCGTCCCCATAACTTGAAAAATTATGATATTGACAGACTAGCTTACGAAACGCCTGATTTTTCTGGGGCTGAAATTGAGCAGACCTTAATTGAAGCCATGCATATTGGGTTTAGTCAAAACCGAGACTTTAATATTGATGACATTTTGGAAGCTGCTAGTCAGATCATACCCCTAGCCCGTACTGCCGTTGAGCAAATCCGGCAACTTCAAGAATGGGCAGCGGCTGGAAGAGCGCGCTTGGCATCGAAACAAAATCCTTTAAGCGATCGCATTCAACGCCAGATGCAATAATAATGAGTTAGTCATTAGTCCATCGTTCAGGGTGGCTAATGACTAAATAGCGATAAATCATTCATTATGATTCTCAACATTCTGAAGTTTGTACTCGGGTTTCTATTAGCGATTGTTATTTTAGCTGCTGGCAGCTTTGTAGCAGCTTTGTACGTGATGAATCGCACTTCCATACCCCCGGCAAAACCTATTTTTGCCAATGATAAACCCTTGAAAAAAGTGCAACAGCCAACTCCAAAAGCGGAGGCAGCAAACCCTAAAGCAACTCGTCAGGCTAAGATCCCAGCACAAAACTCTCCTAGCCCTACCCCCACTCCTTCTGCATCACTAAAACCATTGCCAGCCGGAGCTTATCAAGCGCGTATCACCTGGAATCAAGGTTTGGTTTTGCGCTCTGAACCCAATTCAGATGCTGAACGCATTGGTGGAGTTGGATTCAATCAAAAAGTTTTTGTATTGGAACGCAGTCCAGATAAAGCGTGGCAAAAAATTCGCGTTGAAGGTAGTGCCAAAGAAGGCTGGATAAAATCAGGCAATACCAAGCAAATTGACAGACAAAATGGCTCTCGTCAACCTAAACAATCAGAGCCAATACAACAACCGCAATAGAGTTTTAGCTTAATAAACTAGGTTTCTCAGCTTTTACAAATCATTTCGGTTTACTATAGCTAGTCAAATTATCTATAAAGATTTTGCATAATTTCCGAAAAATAAGGAAATAAATGTGATATTAATCATTACAAAACTGGTTGTAAATGAACGCTTTGCACAGAAATGTACAAACAATTACAAACAACCTAAAACAGGGCATAAATACATTTAGATTAAAAACTTGGAAAAAGTATGGAACCAATAGTTTATCTTCAAAGTGCTTCACTATCTGAGGCATCTGAAAATATTGAGGTTGTTCCGGTCCGAGTTAACTCCAATTTTTCACCAAACTTCAATTGGAAAAAGCTTTCTTACACGGCGGCAATGCGTCTAGTTTCTGTAGCACTGACTCTAGCAGTTTTGAGTGTGGCAAGGCAAACTTTTGCATTCCCAACATCAGGAAATCAGGAATCTCACGTTACAAACATCCAGAGATGTTTACAAAAAATAGGCTACTTTCATGGTCCAGTCACAGGTCAGTTTGGTCCTTTGACAAAAAATGCTGTGATTCAGTTTCAAAAAGCAAATGGACTAGCGCCCGATGGGTTGGTGGGTTCGAGAACTGAAGACCTACTGCAATCTCAATGTCAAGGTAGATCCTCGGGTAGTCATGCCAATGATGAACTACAGCTAGGTAGTACTGGTCCTTCTGTCAGAAGATTGCAACAGCATTTGCAACAATTAGGTTTCTTTAATGGTCCCATCACAGGTTATTTTGGTTCAGAGACCCAGCAAGCCGTTATCCGATTCCAAAAGTCTCGCGGAATAAGTCCTATTGGTATTGTTGGTCCCGCAACAAGAGAAGCAATACGCCTCAGTCTGAGCCAATATCGACCTCCAGTCACTGTCAACCCTAATCCACCATCAGAAAATGAGGGTGGTGATAGCCTCCAAAATACTCTGAGTTTTGGTGCAGCAGGTCCTCAAGTCCGAGATCTGCAGCAAAATTTACAGCAGCTAGGCTACTTCAACCTCAATCCAACTGGCTACTTCGGTCAAACAACCGCTGATGCGGTGACCCGATTCCAACAAGCAAGTGGCATAACACCCAATGGTATTGCAGACTCTCAAACCTTGGCATTCATATCTCAAGCTTTGGGACGTCAAAATTTTGTTGGTCAAAATCCTTATCAAAATCCTTATCAAAATCCTTATCAAAATCCTCCTAATAGCCAAATTCCCATTGATCAAAATACTGTCGGTCAAAATGCTAGCTGTTTAACAGGCGATAGCAATATCTGTGTAGGTGAACGAAGTCAGCGAGTCACAGCAGTGCAGCAGCGTTTGCAGCAATTGGGATTTTTCTCTGGTGATGCGAGTGGCTATTATGGTCCAGAAACAAGGGACGCGGTGTTTCAGTTCCAACGGTCTAATGGAATATCTCCAACTGGAGTAGTCAATTATCAAACCTGGCAAGCACTAGGAATCCGCAATTTTGACAACTCTATTGGCAGTAATCCTAATGTCAAAAATCACTATGTCGTAGTTGTACCCATCCGCAATAATAATACTTTATACCAAGTGCAACAGTACATACCAGAAGCTTTCCGCGCAAAATCCAGATTGGGCGATTACGTAAACGCCGGACAGTTTCGCGATCGCTCAGATGCAGAAAAGCTTTCTCAAACATTACGTTCACGTGGTTTAGATGCACGGGTAGAATACTTATGAGAGTTAGGAGTTACTCAATTTAACAACATGACTGAAACTCGTATTGGAATTATTGGTGGCAGCGGTTTATACAAGATGGATGCCCTCAAAGATATAGAAGAGGTAGAAGTCCATACACCATTTGGGTATCCTTCTGATGCTTTGATTTTAGGTACTCTGGAAGGGACACGAGTAGCTTTTTTAGCAAGACACGGTCGGAATCACACGCTGTTGCCGTCTGAATTGCCATTCCGTGCTAATATTCACGCAATGAAACAGCTTGGTGTTGAGTATTTAATCTCTGCTTCAGCTGTGGGTTCTTTGAAGGAACAAGTGAAACCACTGGATATGGTAGTACCAGACCAGTTTATTGATAGAACAAAAAATCGGGTTTCAACGTTTTTTGGGGAAGGGATAGTCGCTCATATTGCTTTTGGCGATCCAGTTTGTCGGAAATTGGCAGGAGTCGTAGCAGATGCGATCGCATCTCTGGAATTACCAGATGTAACTTTACATCGTGGTGGTACTTATGTATGTATGGAAGGACCAGCATTTTCAACCAAAGCTGAATCCAATCTTTACCGCAGTTGGGATGCAACCGTGATTGGAATGACGAATTTGCCAGAAGCGAAGTTAGCAAGGGAAGCAGAAATTGCCTATGCAACTTTAGCACTCGTGACAGATTACGATTGTTGGCATCCAGATCACGACAGTGTGACTGTGGAGATGGTGATTAGTAATTTACAGCGAAATGCAATAAATGCGCAGAAGGTCATACAGGAAACAGTCAAGCGTCTGAGTCACAACCCGCCACCTAGTGATGCACATTCAGCATTGAAGTATGCGATTTTGACTCGCTTGGATCTGGCTCCGGAAGAGACAAAAGAGAAGTTAGAGTTGTTATTGAAGAAGTATTTATAAACTGGCGGGGCATGGGGTATACCCCATGCCCATTTTTCAAGTCAGCTATACTAAAGAAAGATAACTGTATTAGGTTATAACAAACCTAGCTAATATAGTTTGAGCAAAATGCGTTCCTTCGGCCAACTCATGAAAGTCTTGGGGCTAGTTTTATCTGCTTTGTTTTTGCTAGCCACTCCCTCTATGGCAGTTATGTATCAAGGGAAAAATATTGATGGCAAAAAGCTAGCTGCCAAAGCTTACTATTCTGAGACTGGTGGGGTTTACAATGTTCAGGTGCGCTTCAAACGTAATCGAGCAACAATTTACTTTGATGATGGATCTCAAACAACTATACGGTTGAAGCAGCAGGTGATCACTGACCCAAAAGACATTGAGGGGTTTGGAAAACTAGGACAGATTCCTCTCAATGGAAACATAAGTATTGGGTTGAATTATGACAATAATAATTTAGTCGGCAATGGTCAACCATCTGAATCACTTTCAATTGGAAATTTCTTCTGGAGAATTAGCCTAGAGTAAGTTTGTATTTATACCTTTGTTGAGAATGTTGCACATTCAGGAGATGATTTGTAGGATAGGCATCGCCAATAACTACAGACAACATGTCCAATTTAGGAAATATCTTACTTGTTAGCATCTCACTGGGCTTAAGTAATTTCGCGGCTGCTATTGCTATTGGTATTAGTGGTGTTGACCATAAAACACGGATTAAAACAGCATTGGCTTTTGGTTTCTTTGAAGCAGTTATGCCAATTGTTGGTCTTTTGATTGGTCAGAGGATTGCTAGTAGACTTGGAAATGCTACCAATTATCTAGGCGCAGTATTACTCATTCTTACAGGATCTCACACAATTTGGCAGTCACTTAAGGGTCATTCCAGTGAAGTCACAAGACCTAGAGGATCAACACTACAACAGTTTAAGCAGTTGCTCATTGCGGGTTTTGCACTCAGTATCGATAATCTTGTCGTGGGTTTTGCTTTAAGTCTCTACGATGTTCCAATAGCTCTTACTGCTGGGATAATCGCATTCATCAGTATTGGTATGTCATTGATTGGATTGGAATTGGGACAACGTCTCGGTGAGAGATTTGAAAGGTGGAGTGAAGTGATTGGTGGCGTTATCCTGATCCTTGTTGGTTTGGCTATAGGTTTTGGCTTATTTTAACTGACCCTATGTAGCGTAAGTATTGCCATAATACATAGAGTCAGATCAAGGTGTCTGCTAAATCACCTGATAGATAAAGCTCAGACTTGCCCAATTACTCACATCCAAGTTCCAAGAGTCAGCAGTGGGGCTGTTCATCTCGGTGACTGCACTCGCGTTATGCAAATCTCGCAAAAAAGCTTTTGTGACTTCCAAAGGATTCATTAAAGGTTGAATGCAACTTCGCTCTGCTGTAGGATGCTTAGCAGCTTCTAAAGCTCTCTGAGTTTGGGTAAAAGGAGCAGTGCTAAAGAGGAGTTGAGTTTCATTCAAGGCAGATGCTCCTTGCACTACCCATTCAAAACCATTATCAGCTGGTGGTACTGTGAGGATTTGCCCTGGAGCAATCACCAAATCTTGTAGCTGTGATTTGCTTTCTTGTGCAGTCGTTTTTACCCAAGGGCATAGCCCGATCGCAGTTTTACTGCTATTCAATCCCAGCAACATTAAATATAGTGGGCGATCGCTCAAGTTTTCCATCCGGTAATGTATGTGACTACCAGCAGGTATGCTAGGAAGTCCTTGTGTAGAAATCGAGGAAAGTCTTTTCGACTTGCCACTAGACACAAGCTGTTCTGCTTGTTGAGTCAGGAACGTTTCTCGTTGTATGAGCTTCTGAGGTGAAAAGCGGTCAATAGTTTCTAAAACTACCTTAAGTTTCAAACGGGAAGAACCTTCGTTCTCTGTTAACCTCCAGATCTTGGCTGCTAGAAGCGTTTGCAATCTTGGCGCTAACTGTTTCACAGCTACTTTGACTGGTTCCCCTGCTTCAGCACTGGCATTGGGTACGAGCTCACCCCCCAACGAAAATAAACCATATCGACTGGGAGACAATACGTTTGCTTCTGGTAGCTTAGCAAATACATAATCAGCGGCTTGTTCCCCTATAGACACATAAGGAACCGTCGCAAAAGCACTTGTTGCATCAACTCGTTCAATTCTGTCGAGTCCAGCATCGAGGGCAATTGTTAAATTAACACTTCGAGGTAGCACTCGAACAGTTTCTTGGACAAGTTGTCCAACTTCTAAGGTGGTTGTATCGTTTGGACTAGAAAGTTGGGCTTTTGCTGTCAATCCAGTACGCGATCGCAATACCAATTGTGCCGTTAGTCCTTCTTGAGAAACGAGAGTGAGTCGGGAATTTGCTCCGTAGTATTCCAGCACTTGTAGAGGTAGTCCTGCCAACCACAACTGAACCGTTTTACCTTCTGCTTCAATTGCTGTCACTACTCCGTGTGCATTGTTCGTGAAATCCCAGAGAAAAATCTCAGCGAGTTGCATTTGTGAAAGTTGATTGTTGGGATCTCTCAATAAAGCTGGTTGCTGTTGACCAATACCTAACTGTTGTATAGAACTTGCCACACGAGAGAGGCTAACTTGAATAGTAGTTGCTGGAGTTGTTTCCCAAAGGTATTGTGTTAAGGCATAAGTAAATAATCCAGCGCTCACACCAGACAACTGTATTTCTCTTGCTAATTCTTGAGAACTAGAGGTAGCCGCCAGAATCCTCGGTTCTGAGTTTTGATTTTTCAGTAAATTTTTACTAGCCAGTTGATTTTGAAGTTGTGTTTGAAGTTGGATTTGAAATTCCAATTCTGCTGCTGCAAGCATAGCTTTTGGTTCCATACTACGAGCACGACTCCGCAATCCTATTGGTAAAACATTAGCAGGAGTGTAGAAGCTTGTATCTAGGACTGATATCACACGCTCTGTAGGTAGGGAGCGCAACATCACTAGCAGTGTTTCTTCCAATAAGTAATTGACAATTTTGTTATCTTGCGAACTTAGTGCGTCTCCATCAGATGGAACAAAAGCATTTTGTATGGTCTCTTGCAATGTTCCTGATTGAACACGACTACCATACCCACTAAAGTGGAAAACAACCACATCGCCAGGTCTCGCGCCTTTGACCAAATGCTCCAAAAAAGCATTCTCAATATATTCCCTAGTCGCTGGTTCGTCTGTTAAAGAGACAATATCTGATGGTTGAAACCCAAAACGGTGAATCAATAGTTCTCTTTGCAATTCTACATCGGTCAGACAACCATGAAGTTGTGGATTTCCTTGGTATTTATTAATACCAACCAACAATGCAAATTTACGCGCATTGCGGTCTGCTAAGGCTTGAGAATAGTGATTTCCCAAAGTCAACCACTCAGCCTCAGCTATACCCAATACTGCGAGGATTGAGCCAAATCTTTGAAAAAATGTTCGCCGCTTCATAAATTAGCTATCAGTCCTCAGTCCCTCAGCTCTCAGCTTATATGGCTGAGGTCTGTAGTGTAAAGCAACCTTTTATACTTTTCGATACCGAAGACCATTTAGGTTTCCACTGGCACTTGCATTGCTCGTGCCAACTCTGCCGCCACCTCTGGACGAGAAAATTCAGGTGGAGGTAACTCTCCGCGCCGTAACATTTCTCTGACTTTTGTTCCTGACAAGTGAATGCGCTCCTCTGGCGTACTGGGACTAGTTTTACTTGTCGCCATTTGCTTAGTACGCATGCAATAGAAGGCATGTTCAAACATCATTGGCACAATACCCAATTCTTCAGGCTTAAATTCCTCAAAGATATGCTGAGCATCGTAAGTGCCGTAGTAGTTGCCCACACCAGCATGATCCCGTCCCACAATAAAGTGAGTACAACCATAGTTCTTACGGATTAAAGCATGAAAAATTGCTTCCCGAGGTCCAGCATAACGCATTGCTGAAGGGTTGATGGCCAAAATTACTCTATCTTTAGGATAGTATTTATCTAGCAAAATTTCATAACAGCGCATCCGGACATCAGCAGGAATATCATCTCCTTTTGTAGCTCCTACCAATGGGTGTAAAAATAAACCATCAACAATTTCTAAAGCAGACTTTTGAATGTATTCATGAGCACGATGAATTGGATTACGAGTTTGGAAACCGACGATAGTTTTCCAGCTTTTTGCTCTAAACAATTGTCGGGACTCAACAGGATCAATTTGGTATTTCGGAAATAGCGGATGGGGATCACGATGCAATAACCACACATCACCTGCAAGATTTACTGACCCTTGCGAGTAAAGAACTTGTACACCTGGATGTTTGGCATCATTTGTACGATAGACATTCACTGCTTCGTGAGTCTTGTCATAGTGATATTTTTGAGTGAGTTGTAACACCCCGATGTATTCCCCTGCAGAATTATCCAAGCGAATTAAACTATCTTCCTTGAGGGAATTTGCAACTTCCTCCGTAACAGAGAGTGTAATCGGAATTGACCAAGCAAGACCATTAGCCAGACGCATTTCTGTGACAACCTGGTCATAATCCTCCTGATTCATAAAACCAGTCAATGGACTAAAACCACCAATAGCAATCATTTCCAGATCAGAAACTGCCCGTTCATCAAGTTGCACTCTTGGTAGAAAGTCGGCTTTCGAGAGAAATACTTGCCTTTGCTCTGGTGTAGCGATGCGATTCACCAACTCTCCACCATGAGGGGAGATACTGTCTAGATGGTAACTCAAGATAGACCCTTCTTTGTGTTAACTACATTTTTTTTTAATCTATGTATTAACTTACCAAACAGTAGTGCCCCATAGGCACCTTAAACCTCTAATTTGCTGCTTTCACAAGCAACAAAGGACAAAATCCCCCTTGTCCTCCTTGTCTGTGTTGTCCCTCTTTTCTCCTCTGCTCCCCCACCCCTACATCTCTCATTCATACTCCTTCATCCTCGGTCGCAATCCCAATAATGTCAGAATCGAGACTGCAACAGCTACAATCGGGGTAGTTATTTCAAAGCCCTCTACATTCTTGAAACCCATATCAATCGCATTATCGAAGGCTTGCTGGTTGATATCGAAGGTTTTTTGATGGGCTGTTTTGAATTCAGTAAATGCCCAGTTAGACTGACCTTGATTGTAACCCGTACACAAAGCGATCGCCTCTTGGTGTTTTCCGCTTTGTTCTAATTGGCGGATTTGTTTGTCAATGTTGAGATAGCTGCCGAAGGTTGAGAGAGTTGCCACCCCTGCTTCTCGCTCTCCTGGAAAGGTAATATTGTTAAGTTCATCAGCCAAAAAGCCTGTAAACCCATATACCTTCTGACCTTGAGCTAGTGCAGCACTGACAGTCTCAAAAGTCTGATCGTTGGGAAGTTTAGCAATTTTTGCTGCTTGATCAAAAAAAGCTTGCTCGTGTTTAACCGCAAATGCTTTATCCAACAGATAGCGACTCTCATCAGCTTTGATAGCATATGCTAAAGAGCGAGCTTGTCGCAGCGCATGTAGTGAAACAAAAGCATCTTCTTTTGCCACCTTTACATTGCTAGAAGCAGACAGAAATGCCCGAGTCGTGTAACCCAAAAATACTATGGCGATCGCTGTTGCAGCTAGTAGCATTGGATTGAAAATACGGCGCATTCGAGAATTAAGGAATAGTTGAATTCTGATGAGCACACCAAGCAGAAGAAAGCCAGATATAACAATGAATAACAAAGCTTGTGCCGTAGCAAACCGTTGCTGATCGTAAATTAAATCCAATTCTTGTGAGTTTGCCTTATCCAGTGCATCAGCTGCTGGCAAAAGCGTATTATCCATAATTTGGGCTGCTTCTCGATATGCACTCAAAGCGCCACGAATATCACCGGCTGCATTAAAATCTCGTGCTTGCTGACTCTTAGCCATGTAATCACCCAATGCTAGTTGCAAAGTCTCAATAGGTTTTCTCTCTGCATCACCATAAGTGATATTCTCAGCAGCACCAACTATCCTTTCAGCAAATGCTTTGCGACGCTCCTCATAATCTTGAATAGCACGTGGGTTTTCTCCTGGCTTCACCAGCAGCTCGTTAGCAACATTAGCATCCATGCCTGCTAAGCTATCCTTTAACCGCTGGGCAAGAATAATACTGGGAGCTGTATCCTTACCAATTGTCTTGATAGCATAGCGCTGCTGTTGCACCCCAGCAATCGTAATTATCGTGAGTAATAAACTAGCACCCCAAGTCAAATATAAGCCGACTTTTAGGAGTTGGGGAGTAGGGAGTGATGAAGGAGATGAGTTTTGATTCTTTATGAGAGAACTAAGCCATATTTGTGGTTTGATTTTCATAAAATTAACTTGTGTAAAAGCAAAATAAATATTCCCCTTATTCACCACTCCCCATTCCTAACTCCCCACCCCCACCCTGACCTTAATCCGTGTCCAATGCCCAAGCATCAACTCATCGCCGTCTTTAATTGGTACATCAACCATTGCCTTAAGTTCGACGCCGTTTAACTTTGTCCCATTTGTAGAACCAATATCCCTGAGGACAAAAGTCCCATCTGGCTGCCGATTTAGCAGCGCATGGCGGTGAGACACAGCGCTGTCGAAATCAAGAGCCACTTCTGGGTAAACGCCTCGAAGTTCACTGCGGCGACCAATAAGGTGACTTTCTTTATCCAGTCTGAAGGTAATAGGTGCTTGCTCTAGTGGTTCTGGGCTGTCTGGGCTTCGTAATGATGGGTCAATTGTGGCAATGAGTTCAACTGAGGGAGGTAGGGGTGTAACATCTCTCTCACTCTTCCCCGCCTCTACTACTATTTGAGAGATAGGTGGCACTTCACCATGAGTTTCTGTTGTGAAGTTATAACCGCAAATTTCACAGAAGTCACCACTGGTGGGATCATGTGGCGCTGTACAATCAGGACAGGTAATTGTCGATTTAGTAGCTTGTAGTGCATCAGAAAGGACAGTATTTACACTTGATGTCTTTTCTGTAACACCCTGAATTTTTGTACCACATTCCGAGCAATAATCTGGCTCCGTTGAGGCGTGACCCTTTGGACATGGATAGATCGACATAGCTGGCTTAGGACTTTCCCCTATTGAGTTTTAGGAATACGAGTCGTCTTAGTTGATCGTGTTTCTAATGCCATCGTGTCTTCTTTGGCAACATCTCGCTTCAGCCGGACTGTACCAGTTGCGGGATTTTCAATATCAACCACTTTTTTTAGCAGCTTTGCAGTTGCTTCGTTACTAGATTCATGAGCTAGTTGGACTGCCCTTCCTAACTTGGCAGTGGCAACTTCTATATTGCCGCGATCGCGTGCCTCTAACCCCTCTTGAATTGACTGAGCCAGTTCTGCTTGCCCAGTGTAGTGAGCGACTCGTCTATCAATTTTGGTAGATTTAGCATCATCATCAGTCCAAATTGCTAGGATACGAGCCTCAGCAACTTTTGTCTCCACACCGTTGACCGTATGAATTAAACTGGCTCTACCTGCTAACATCTCGTCACCAACCTGACCTGGTTGTACCTGAATACAGAAGTGGTAGTCCCGAGACTCGTTTTTACCCCAAGCACCAGTTGGATAGTCGCCAACTTGGGTTTTGACAACTTTAACCCGATTTGTGAGATCTACAATATCAGGACTAACCTGTTTGCAATACAATACCTTAGCACCTTGCGGAGTCCATAAACGGAGAGCCACATCACTAAGATTTTTGCTCATCGCCTTTGCTAGAATCTCTCGAAAGTCAGCTTCAATCATTGCTGCATTCGGAATAATGTCAGTAGTACCCAACAGTTTTCCGGAAATTTGTTGCAGCTGCTTTACCCGCCAGCCTGTGCCTACACCCCGACAATCACACTGAAAAACGCCCTCACAAGCCTGTAGAACCTCCTTCAATTGCTTTTCATCAGACTCGTCATTTTGACCATCCGTAAGTAGTAAAGCCTGACGTAAAGCATTAGGCATTTTCTGAAACTGTTTTAGAGCTTCAAACAGCCATTTAGAAATTACCGTACCACCGCCAGCGGAGATTTTTTTGATAGCTGCGATCGCCCGTGTTTTGGTCTCTGGTGTAGCTTGTGACAGTGGGAAAATTAGCTCAGCTTTACTAGCCCCAGTCACAATAAAGAAAGATGCATCTTCGGGCAATAAATTCACGATCTTGACCATTGCATCCTTAGCTGCATGAATCTTCTCACCCCCCATTGAGCCAGAGACATCGCAGATCACCCCAAACATTCTGCCACCCATAGCATTGCCAGTCACCCCCTCACTTTCCAGAGCAGTGACTGTCATAATCGCATGAACTTCTCGCATACCTTGCGGTAAATACTGATTTTGGAAGACTTCAGCTTTAAGTTGGGCAGTCATAAAAGTTTTATAGATTTTTTAAAAGACCTTATTTTTGATTAAGATTTTCAATACTTCCAGGGCTAGATGACAAGGAACTGAGATCTGATGTTTTCTTCAAAGCAATGAAAGAAGATTCCAGAAATCTCAAGTTTTTTTTACCTAGAAAACGGGTGTAGGTGGTAGGGTGTGGGGTGTAGGGGTAAAAAAAGAAAATGAACACCCTACTCTACACCCAAGCTGCTTGAAAGCCCCTGAATTTATTTATGGAGAAAACAAAAAAATTATTCATAGAATGAAATCCCCTCAATTCATTGATGGGGATACCCTACACCCCACACCCTTCTTAAAGTAAAAAATTACATAATGTTAACTTTTTGCTGAATTAGAATGATAAAACAGCAACACTGATGTTGTCGCGACCACCAGAGCGTAGAGCAAATTCCACCAAACTTTGCGACACTGTTAAAGTATCTGCACCTAAATTGACAAGAGTATTAATTTGTGTAGCTTCACCAATATAATTCCAAAAACCATCAGTACACAGCAGTAAATACCCAGAATCAGGAATATTAAAGCTCACTATTGAGGGCTGCATATTTACCGCATCTGCCCCTATCCATTTAGTGATAGCATGAGCCTGAGGTGATTTTCCGGCTTCAGCTTCACTCATTTCACCCATCGAAACAACATCGTTCAGCCATGAATCATCCCTTGTCAATTGGCATGATCCATTTGGAGAAACCCAGTAAGCACGACTGTCACCCAGCCAACCAATCGTAGCACTACGATCAACAACCACAGCGGTAACAATCGTAGTTGATGGCGGATCTGTCTCAGCAGTCATATTGTAAGGAATAGCACACACTGAAGCCATTGCCTCAGCAATTGCCGCCTTGATAATTTCCTCTGCTGTTTTGGTTTGTTCAAATAAATTTGTAATAGTGGCAGTTAGCGCCTGACACGCACTTTCAGCAGCAGTTTTGGCGGCTAATTCAGGAAGATCTGAACTAGACACACCATCGCAAACAACCAGAATATAAGCATTTTGGTTGTCAATCTGGGCACAAGCAACATAGTCTTCGTTCCGATGGTGCTTTATCCCCCGATCAGAGATCCCTACCAAATTGGGTGAACAAATCACCTCAAACCTGTCATTGTGACGATGATACTGGCGAAAGCCACAGTTAGAACAGAAGCCATCAGCATCAATTTCCTCTGAACCAGCACCACATTTTTCACATCCACCTTTTGACTTGGCGATCGCAATCACGGGTGCACCGCATTCCTCACAAAAGCGATCTCCAACCTGGACTGTAATACCACATTTTGAACATTGCATACTGATTGAGGAGTGGAGGAAAATTTTTCCCACTTTTGGCCATGATAGATTGCGATCATCAATTTATACAAGGGACGTTTCACAATTCTCCCTCAATTCCCCTACGTCCAAGCAAAGCTATGGACGCAGTACCCTTGAGGTAATTACGATGATGGAGATTTCAACAGAGTTGCATGACCCTGATCACTAAAAGTTGACAAGTCCTTATGACACTTGACAACATTCATAAAATTGCAGTTTTGCGTGCCAATGCTCTGGGTGATTTTATCTTTGCTTTACCAGCTTTGGCTGCACTACGTCAAACCTATCCCCAAGCTGAAATCACTTTGCTGGGTTTAGACTGGCACGCTGCTTTTCTTGCCAAAAGACCATCGCCAATCGATAGAGTTGTTGTTGTTCCACCTAGTCAAGGAGTGCGAGGAGACGCTAACACAATTGAAGAGCCAGTTGAATTAGCTAATTTTTTTGCCAAAATGGCTCAAGAAAAGTTTGATTTAGCAATCCAAATGCATGGTGGTGGACGCTACTCCAATTCCTTTTTATTGCGTTTGGGAGCTAAGATGACCGTAGGTTTAAAAACCCCAGATGCCGCACCACTGGATCTGTGGATTCCCTATATCTACTATCAACCCGAAATTCTGCGCTATTTGGAAGTCGTTTCTTTGATTGGTGCAAAAACGACTGAACTGGAACCACAAGTTGCAGTGACAGATCAAGATTTAGCTGAAGCCAAAAGTGTTGTTAAGTTATCTGATCAACCAGTCGTTGTTCTTCATCCTGGCGCAACTGATCCCCGACGTTGGTGGTCAATAGAGAAATTTGCTGCTGTGGGAGATGCTTTAGCGATTGGCTACAACACTGATGTTGTCGTCACAGGTGTCAAGTCAGAATATGACCTGGTTGATGGGGTGGTTAAAACCATGAAAGCTAAAGCGCAGAATTTGTGCGATCGCCTTTCGCTGGGTGGTCTAGCTGGTCTGCTTAAACTGTCTAGTGTCGCGATCGCCAATGATTCTGGTCCCTTGCTCTTAGCAGGGGCTGTAGGATGTGCAACTGTTGGTATTTACTGGTGTGGCAACTTAATCACAGCTGGACCGATTACCCGTTCTCGTCACCGTCCTGTTGTTTCCTGGCGTTTAAATTGTCCTGTTTGCGGCGTTGACTGTACCCATGCCTCATGCAACCACAGTAACTCATTTGTGGATGATGTTTCCTTGAAGGAAGTTACAGACTCTGCTATTCAGCTACTTTTAACGTAGTTCCTCGTTTCTTTTGGGCAACCCTATAAAGCATTCCACTTGGATAGATACATCACTTTGGATTCATTGTGCGGGTAAAATACACCAACTTTGAGCCAGGGGAGGGTGTCAAAACAAAGTTCTTGGACGCACATAGTTGGCTTCGTCGACTAAGCGGATCTTCTCCTTCCCAGTGGATAGGTGTGCCATATCACGCAAAGCTTTTTCCAACCCTTTTCTAAGATGGAACTCCTCAAACGGCTGTCCCAGAATTGAGAGTGAGGAAGTGGGTGAGAGTCCTTGGGAAGTCACCAACTGTAAAGCAGTCTCCAAAACCTGTTTAGTCAGTTGATAGCGATCCATACCGTTAAGGGTCAGTGCCTCAATTGCAGCTGAAGCTTCCTTGAGTTCTTCTGCTCCTGGTGCGGCATGGGAAGGATCAATCAGCGTTCGGGCAATTTCTACACGCGATCGCGTATATAAATTGGATGTTTGTGGTACACGCGTCAACGCTGCTACTGCGGCGTTTCTGTCTCCCCTCGCCCATAAACAACGAGCTAGACCGAATGCAGCCGAGGTATAACTGGGGTCGGTACGGGACACTAAATTATACATCTGAATCGCCAGTTGAAAATGACCTGCACTTTCAGCAGCTAAGCCAAGTGCTAGTTTAGGAGTCAGTTCCCCAGGTAAGTCAAAGTAAACTTGGTCAAAAGCTGCTTGCGCCTCTCTAGCTTTACCCTGTGCCATCAAACTTCGTCCCCGGTACCACAAAACTCGCCAATCCCAAGGGTCTTTCTCTTCAACTTGCGCCAAAACTTCTTCTACTTGGTCGAATGCACCAATGTCGATGAGACTATTTGCCAACCGTAGTAGTGCCTCTCGAGAATTGGGGAATTGCTGGATAACTTGTCTCAAACTGTTGACTCGCACTTGAGGATCAACAATGGTACTTGCATTCAGGACGGCATTGAAACCTGGTTCTGTGACATCCAGCATTGGCATAGGCAACTGGTGATAGTCAGCTTGAATAGCATTTAAATCACCACTATTTTTTAACGCCAACATATCTCCACCAAAAAGGTGGCTAGTAGATGGACGTGGAATATTAGTTTCAATGGCAACAATTTCCCGCAGCACACCAAGCAGTTGATCTGCCATTTCTTCAGCCGATTGAAAGCGCTCATCAGGATTTTCTGCAGTAGCTTTAAGTAAAAAGCGATACAAAGACTCTTGTTGTGCAAACAGCGGTTCTTCTTGAGGGCTGGGTAGGGTGTAGAGATGTTCTTTAGCAAAGCCTTTGATGTTAGTGAGCAAAACAACCAGAGTTCTGCCGACAGTGTACAAATCTGACACGAACGTTGGTCCTTCACCCGCTTCCGGCGCACTGTAACCGACTGTGCCATAAATATCACCATGAGGATCATCAAT
>JAJPJF010000145.1 GCA_021324415.1 Nostocales cyanobacterium Centralia_MAG_434 | reverse complement strand
TTCTTGATAATGACTTTCTACCTACTTATGGTGAAAAACCCACACAGTGGAAGCCATCAGGAAAGCGTGTTCATCGTGGTATGTATCGCACAGGTAGTGGCAAATTCGTCAACGCTGATCTCAATGGCGCTGCCAATATATTACGTAAAGTAGAAGTACAGTTAGGCTTAAACCTAGCCAAGGCTTGTAGGGCATTCTTGACCGTGCCACCCAGATTACTCATCTGGAATACCAAAGCGACAAAGCGAAGGGAAGCGGCTTTAGCCCTTCCCGCAGCATCCGCCTAGAATCCCCGCGCTTTTAAGCCGGGGAGAGGTCAAGATTTCTTGATAAAAAAAAGAAACAAAGGGCGATCGCATTTAGCACCGCCCACACAACGTCAAATATGTCAAATATCAAAGAATTGGGGATTAGGTGATACAGCCCCTTTTCGTCAACGCTGATACTTAAGACTCACGCCCCGATGCCCATTTGTCTCGCCATTTGACTGTCCCTTCACTCGCAATCACCCAACGACGACAGACAAGATTTTCTCGCAATGGGGAGTTTCCTTCACGCATTAGCACATATTTGTAAGAAATCAACTTGCCTGCACTTTCATTAAAGGGAATTTCTCCAAACCAAGTGTTGGTGTTGATATATTCCAATCGGTAAGCCTTGGCAATATCCCAGTTGCCTAACTCTGGGCAATCTCCAATGACAGCAACGATCTCCCCTGGCTGGGTTTGAACACTATTCAGCTGCGCCCGTACAATAGTTTGCGCTTTGATCCGTTCCCCAACATGACTTAAGACAATAACATCTCGCGAATCTAGTTCTAAGTTATACAGTTTCCCCTCTTTGACTTCAAATTTACGCCTTGATAAGACATCAGTATGCTCGCCATCTGGTAACTCAGTATCAACCACGTCCAGCGTGACACTTGCGCCACGATTCATGGCTACAAATACGACTGAATCACGGTAACGTCGTACATAACAATAGATATCGGGCGTCAAATACTTTTGCCAATGGCTGCCCATTGATACGGCTGGATTGAGTCGTCGCAACCCTGAGAGCAATCGAATATCTCGATAAATGGGTGTGTCAATGTTCCACTCCTCCATCATTGGACGATTGTAGGGATCATTTCCACCGTTTGTATCGTTGTGAAGATACTGTTCTGTACCGTAGTAGATGCAGGGAATGCCACGACTAGTCATGATCAAAGCGATCGCCACACGTAGCATTTCTGGATCTGGATTCAAGCTTTGAAATCTGGGCATATCGTGATTATCAATAAATGTAATCAACTCTGTTGCCCTGTAATAGTGATGATCTAAGTCAAGAACATCTTGAATCTGATGAAATCCGGCTGGCGCTCCATGAGCTAAAGCTTCTCGAATTGCTACGCAAAGACCAAAATCCAGAATTGTCATTCCAGACTCATTCGCAAACTCAACTGAGCGCTCATTTCGGGGATCGCTAAAAATCCACTCTCCAAAAATAAAAACATCTGGTTTGTGGTTTTGAATATCAGCATTAAACTCTTGCCAAAACCAAATAGGCATATGCTTTACAGTATCAATTCGCAAAGCATCGACCCCTCTGTCTAGCCATTGTTTTATTGCTGATTTAATATAGTTACGGTAGTCAGGATTATTTTCATTGAAGGTTGCTAGGCCAGAGAGTTCGCAGTTTTGCACCTGCCACTCATTTTCCCAATCAGTCACCTCACCATAGTGGTGATACCAGTGATTTTCATCGTTATTGAAATCAACAATCTTTACACCATCATCGTAGAGTTCACCTTTAGTACCGCTGATATCAGGGTTACTATGGTTACACACAATATCTAGCACCAATTTCATATTGCGCTTGTGTAACTCATCGATCAATCTGTCAAAAACTGTATTTCTGGTGTGTTGAGTTTTGTTAAGAGATGGTTCCTCATCCTTACCAATAAAACGAGGATTAATGCGCTTAAAATCTTTAGTCCAGTAGCCATGAATTGCAGCTTGTTCAACAAATAATGCTTCAATTTGTTCAAATAGAGGTGTCAGCCAGAGTGCTGTCACACCCATATTTTTTAAGTAATCTAGCTTGTCAATAATGCCCTGGAGATCACCACCCCAGTATTTGCCCCAATCTTGTCGTTCTGGATCATATAGTTCTGGATTAGGACCGAAGCTATTGTCGGGATCACCGTCATAAAAGCGATCTACAACGATAAAGTAAATAGTCTCTTGGCGAAATTCAATATCTCTGGTGTAAAGGAATTCTAGATCAATATCAGTCTCTGGTTTAATTTCAGTTACCAGAGCCTCAACCTTTTCTTGTGCATCAGTAACTTCGTATTGAGACGTAGAAGCTTGTGAAGGAGGGGTTGACACCATAAAGTTCTATAAAATTTTATTTTGCTAGAAAAAGATTGCTAATTCGAGCAAATAGGGCCTTATCAGCATACTTTTATAGGATTTTACAAATTGTATTATTTTTTGTATATCTATCTTTTGACCAAAAAACGAGACGCAAGCCCCCGGCTTTAGACGTGGGGATAAGTCGGTAAGGACTTTTAAGTCCAGTGAAGCGATTGCGTGGCGCTATACACAGTAAAG
>JAJPJF010000534.1 GCA_021324415.1 Nostocales cyanobacterium Centralia_MAG_434 | reverse complement strand
TTACGGACTGGCTCTAGGTGACTCCACAGCCTTCCAAACGTGGCGATAAGTTCCGCATCAAGGAAAATTTGGTTTCTCACTATCTGACCTTGGCTTATCATCTCAATAACAGATAGCAGCAATATGGGTTTATTGGGGGCAACACCATTGGAACGAGATACCCGAAGATTTGAGAACTTATTAACGTAGTAATTAAGGTCAATGGTTGTCATGTCTATCTAAGATACTAGTAATAAATGTTACCATGTTCTATAGCTTTTGTGTGTCTTTATGAGTGCGCTCATAGCAGAAAGAAAAAACATTGTGCTTATGTATAGCTCAGTCCTTGATTTAACAAACGAATTCATTACAAAATGCTTCATAACCTAGCTCAAAAGCACTCTTAATGGCATCAACAAGCTCTTTTTTAGACAAAGAAAGAACCATTGCACAGCCGGGATTTAATCGTTGGCTGATTCCTCCGGCGGCACTTTTTATACACCTTTGTATTGGACAAGTGTATGCCTTCAGCGTGTTCAATCTACCAATGACAAAACTAATTGGTATTACTACCCCTGCACCGACAGATTGGAATTTGGCAACTTTAGGGTGGATCTTTTCAAGTGCTATCGCATTCTTAGGGATTTCTGCAGCTTTGTTTGGTAAGTGGGTGGAAAGAGTAGGACCACGCAAAGCAATGTTTGTGTCTGCATTGTGCTTCAGTAGCGGTTTCTTTGTTTCTGCATTGGGGGTCTACCTACACCAAATTGTGCTTATTTATCTTGGCTATGGTGTCTTAGGCGGTGTTGGCTTGGGTATTGGCTATATTTCTCCGGTTTCTACGTTAATTAGGTGGTTTCCTGACCGTCCGGGGATGGCAACAGGCATGGCAATTATGGGATTCGGTGGCGGAGCCATTATTGCTTCACCACTGGCAGTGGCACTGATGGATCATTTCAAATCTCCGACTTCCGTTGGTGTGTGGCAAACATTTGTTGTCATGGGTTCAATTTACCTAGTCTTGATGATGTGTGGTGTCTTCCTTGTGAGGACTACACCACCAGACTGGCAACCAGAAGGCTATACACTACCCCAACAGCCGAAAAAGTTGGTGACATCGGCAAGTGTCAGTGTTGATAATGCAATTAAGACGCCGCAATTCTGGTTATTATGGATTGTGCTGTGTACAAATGTGACCTCTGGCATTGGCGTTCTGAGTCAAGCCTCCCCCATGATCCAAGAGATGTTCAAGGTGAGCGCTGCTGCTGGTGCAGGGTTTGTTGTGTTGCTAAGTCTGTTCAATATGGCTGGTCGGTTCTTCTGGTCATCGGTGTCAGATCACATCGGCAGAAAAAGAACCTATATGATTTTCTTTGGTCTTGGCATGGCCCTGTATGCTTTGATTCCGACAACTGGTAAACTTGGTAATATTGCGCTATTTTATATTGGTTTTTGCATCATTTTAAGTATGTATGGTGGCGGATTTGCAACCATTCCTGCTTATTTGCGTGACTTGTTTGGAACAATGCAGGTCGGCGCTATTCATGGAAGGTTGCTCACAGCATGGTCAGTGGCAGGTGTTCTCGGTCCTGTTCTTGTAAATTACATTCGCGAATTCCAGATCAATCATGGTGTTGCTAAAGCAGAAGCTTACACGGTGACAATGTATATCATGGTTGGGGTGTTACTGATTGGCTTTATTGCCAATCTGCGTATCCAGGAAGTTCACATGAAATACCACCATCGAGTTATTGAAGAACAGCACTCAAGGGCTGTCTAACAATACCAGTTACCCAAGCGTTAGCCGTCAACTCTAAAAGCATATGACGGCAACGCTTTAATTTTTGCGATTGCCATGCACGGGCACGCTCGCACTCAGCCCAATCGCACTTTCCTTCTACCTTAACGCTATCATAGAGAACGCTCTTGATGACAGCTAGCACTATGCCCAAAGAATACAGGTGTACTCGCAATGCACTCTACACACATGACTGCCTTGGCCGTGATGATATAACTGCTAGACAAGGCTACTATATCAAAGCCAACAGTGAGGAAGAAGCGTGGCAGAAAATGGCAACCAGGTTTCCAGAAGAAGTCAAAGCAGGATTTACTGTGCAAGAGTGGGAAAGTTTCAGTGTCAAGGTGGTGGAGATACGAAGAGATGAGGAAGGGAATATTATAGAGTAGTAAAACATACATTAAATCTCCTCCATGCTACCTGGAAGCATCATTAGCACAATCCTCAAGCACGACAACAAAGTCACAAGCTACAAAATTGCTTTGCTACGTGCTATCAATGATGTTGTCCTCAGCTTTCCAGATTTGCGGAACCCCAAAGCCAATGTAGCAGTTCCTTTACGGGTATTAGCTCAGTTTTGGGTAGCTTATTATTGGCCTTTTGTAAAATCAGGCGCACCAATTTGGCAAGGGCTACGTAGTACTTCAGGCAAACAACTAAGAAATGACATGGCGTTCCGTCCCCAGTTAACAGAGCTACGTCATCAATGGGAACAAGTTATCGGTGGAGTATCTTCCTCAAGTGATGGCTTTTTTCTTATCAATGAGCTTCGGGTTCCGCGTAAGTATCAAACATATCCCAAATCCTTGCATCAAGCTTATGAAGATACACTCACTAAAATTAGTCAGGCAATTGAAATGCCGATACGCTATGCAGGTCCTGACAATTGGACGGTATTTGCCAAACCAGCTAAGTGTGCAGACTTAGATAATCAAGTTGTACTGATTCCGGGTACACAATCTCAGGACAAGTGTTTAGTAATTCAAGCTGACCTCTGGCAAACCTTTCAAGAAATGTCTGTTTGGGTTGAAGCACTTTGTATTCATGAATGGTGCTTGTTTACAGAAAGAGTGAAACAGGAGAGTCAACAGAATATAGACAGGGGTGTGATTTATCAATTACTAACAACTAGACCATCAAACCGTAGACCTCTAACTTGGGAGCGTAACCAGGTCGATTTGCTACTAATGGAAGGTAAAGAATTTGTTTGCCCGTGGACAGATAAGCGAATTACTCATAATATCAAGTACGACATGGATCACCTCCTGCCCGTATCACTTTATCCAATCAATGAACTTTGGAACCTAGTTCCTGCTGATCCCAACTTCAATTCAAATATCAAGCGAGATCGCCTTCCCAATCATAAACACCTAGAGCGAGCTAAACATGCACTCGAATTGGCATACAGGAACTATACTACATCTGGTTCACTCTCAGTAGCACTACAAGAGGACGTAGCTATTAGGTTTGCAACCGTTCTATCTGATACTAGTTCCTTCCCCTTAGTTTTAACGGCTGCTGTGGTTGACCTCATAGATATCATTGCTGAGTCTCGCAATCTCGCAAGATTTTGACAAAATGACAACCAAGTTTCAATCAACACAAATAGAGACTTTACT
>JAJPJF010000060.1 GCA_021324415.1 Nostocales cyanobacterium Centralia_MAG_434 | reverse complement strand
ATCTAAACAAACTACATGTACTGGATGCTTAGGTAATGTAGTTGCTAACTTTTCAGTTGTCAACAGCAACGATACTTGCGAATCACAGAGCATGTGAGCTAAACGCTGTTGTGGGTAGCTAGGATCAAGAGGTACATAAGCCCCACCCGCTTTGAGTATACCCAGTAGGGCAATAACCATAGAAACAGATCGCTCTACACAAATCGCGACCAGAGGGTTGTTAGGCAATTGTTGCTCTTTTTGAAGTTGCAACAGATAATTAGCCAGTTTATTTGCTTTTTGGTTGAGTTCTTGATAGGTTAAGCTGTGATTTACTCTGGGAGAAACCTCGCTGTGATCGTCTACAAATGCGATCGCAATATTATCAGGTGTTTTTACTACTTGTTCTTCAAAGAGAGTCACTAATGTTTGGTCTTGAGGGTAATCTATATCAGTTCGATTCCACGCTTGCAACTCCTCGATTTCTGCTATTGTCATTAAGGGTAGCTGACTAATTGACTGTTGAGAATTTTCGGTGATCGCTTTAAGCAAAACTTCAAAGTGTCCTGCCATGCGCTTAATTGTTTCAGCCTTAAATAAATCAGTGGCATACTCCCACATACAATGAAGTTGATCGCCTCTTTCGCAAAGATCTAGTGTTAAATCAAACTTTGCAAACGGATAACTTTGCTCTAACCATTGAATATCAAGCCCTGGTAAGCGAACATTTTTCCCTGCTCCTTCAGCGTTTTGCAACACCATCATGACTTGAAATAATGGGTTATGACTCAGACTGCGTTCTGGTTGCAACTGTTCTACCAAATACTCAAAGGGAATATCTTGATGAGCATAAGCATCTAAGCAAGAGGAGCGAGTTTGCTGGAGTAATTCGCTAAACTTTTGCTCTGGCTTGAGTTGACTCCGTAACACTAAAGTATTGACAAAAAAGCCGATTAACCCCTCTGTGTGGCTATGAGTGCGGTTAGCGATCGCCGTACCAATACATAAATCTTCTTGACGGCTGTAACGAGATAGTAAAATACTAAAAGCCGTTAACAAAGTCATAAACAAACTCACCCCGTGCTGCTGACTCACTGTTTTCAGTAATGAAGTCAGTTCACGGCTCAAATCATATTCCTCTCGCCCACCTCGATAACTTTGTTGTGCTGGACGGGGGTAATCAGTAGGCAAATCCAATAATCGGGGAGCATCAGCCAGTTGTCGTTTCCAATAATTTTCCTGTCTTTCTAAAACCTCACCTTGTAACCAACCTCGCTGCCAAGCTGCATAATCACTATACTGAATAGGTAGCGGTGACAAATTCGGAGTATACCCCGCAGCAAAAGCAGAATAAGCCTGTTCCCATTCCCGCTTAAACACTCCCATTGACCAACCATCGCTGATGATATGGTGCATATTAAGCAACAAAACATTTTTCTGTTCGCTAAGTTGCAACAGTTTCGCTTTGAACAAGGGACCAGCATTTAAGTCAAAGGGTTCTTGAGCATGAGCATCCACTAAACGTTGTACAATTTCCTCTTGAGGCTGAGGCGCTTCCCGTAAATCTAAGATCTCCAGCACTTCCATATCCTCTAAATCTTTGATGACAACTTGAGGTTGTCCCTCTAGTGGAGGAAAATAAGTCCGTAAAATACTATGGCGTTCAAGAAGATACCTAAAGCTTGCACGCAAAGCTTCTATACACAAATTACCTTCAAGTTGCAGCGCTCCCGACATATTATAAGTAGCTGAAGCGCCTTTACCTTCAAGTTGAGCTAAAAACCAAAGTCTTGATTGAGCAAAGGATAGAGTTTTGGGTTCATTTTCTGGTTGGGGTGTGATGGGAGGTAAGGTACTCCTATAAGCAGCTTTGTCAATTTCTGACGCTAACTTATACAAAACGCTTTGCTCGAATACCTTGCGAACAGGTAATTCTAACCCAAAACTATCACGAATACGGGTAACTAATTGGGTAGCTAATAGAGAATGTCCACCTAGTTCAAAGAAATTGTCTCGACGACTAACAAACTTAGTTTTTAACAGACTCTGCCATAAAGTAGCCAGCAATGTTTCTGTAGGAGTTACTGGCATTTCTAAGTCAGAAGAAGCGACAGTATCGGGTGCTGGAAGGGAGCGCCGATCTAGTTTACCGTTAGGGCTAAGAGGTAACTTATCTAATATTACAATCTGGCTAGGAAGCATGTAATTCGTCAGATGCGTTCTGAGGTAATCCTTAAGTTGACCCTCTAAATTAGCAGATTTTTCTACCGTCGTAATATACGCGACTAACCTCGGATTATTATCAGCTTCATATAAAATAACAACAGCTTCTCTAATGGATAAATGTTCTAATAAAACTGACTCAATTTCACCAAGTTCAATTCTAAAGCCTCTAAGTTTAATTTGAGCGTCAATACGACCCAGGTATTCCAAGTTTCCATCAGAATTCCATCTTGCTAAGTCGCCAGTTTTATAAACTCTCTCAGGTTTTCCGAATAATTCCACACAGATGAATTCTTCAGCATTTATTTCAGGACGGTTAAGATAACCTCTTGCTAGCCCAACTCCCGCAATGCACAACTCTCCAGGTATTCCTAGAGGCGATAATTGGTTATTTGCATCTAAAATGTAGATTCGGATATTAGGCAAAGGTTTACCAATAGAGATTTTTTGCTCACTATTAGTGCATTTTGCGATTGTGGCACAGACGGTAGCTTCTGTTGGACCATAAGCGTTGAAGAAGTCTCTACCAACAGACCATT
>JAJPJF010000158.1 GCA_021324415.1 Nostocales cyanobacterium Centralia_MAG_434 | reverse complement strand
GTAGTTGCTAACTTTTCAGTTGTCAACAGCAACGATACTTGCGAATCACAGAGCATGTGAGCTAAACGCTCTTGTGGGTAGCTAGGATCAAGAGGTACATAAGCCCCGCCAGCTTTGAGGATACCCAGTAGAGCAATAATCATCTCTAAAGAACGCTCAACACAGATACCAATTAAAGTGTCTGGTTTAATTTGGTGGTTTTGAATCAGGTAATGAGCAAGTTGGTTCGCTTGTTCATTCAATTGTTGGTAAGTTAGCTGTTGAGATTCAAAATTGGCAGCAATATTATCAGGGGTTTTAGCTACTTGTTGTTCAAATAGGTCAACCAGGGTTTGAGTGTGGGGATAATCAGTTTGCGTTTGATTCCAACGTTGTATTTGCAGAAGTTCGGCTGCTGTCAGCATAGGCAGAGTACTGATGGGTTGCTCAGGGTTATCAACAATTCCATGAAGCAAAACTTCAAACTGTTCTGCCATTCGTTGTATAGTACTCTTCTCAAACAAATCAGTAGCGTATTCCCAAGAGCAACTTAATTTGTTATCAGATTCTATAACTAGAAGTGTTAAGTCAAATTTAGCAGCCGGATAGTTTGTGTCTAGCCATTCAACCTCTAGTCCAGGTAAACTCAGACTGGAGCTTTCATTATTCTCCAGAGCAAACATAACCTGGAATAAAGGATTATGACTCATGCTACGTTCTGGTTTTAACTGTTCTACTAGATACTCAAAAGGAATGTCTTGATGAGCAAAAGCATCTAAACAAGAGGAGCGAATTTGTTGAAAGAACTCAATAAAGCTCTGCTTGGGTTTAATTTGAGTGCGTAGCACAAGGGTATTCACAAAAAAGCCGATTAACCCTTCAGTTTGGCTATGGGTACGGTTAGCTATCGGAGAACCAATACACAGATCGTTTTGGCGACTGTAACGAGAAAGTAGAATATTCAAAGCCGCCAGCAATGTCATAAATAGGCTTGCGCCTTGGTGTTGACTAAAAGTTTTAATACTATTGGTTAATTCTGGTGTTAAGGAATAGGTATAGCGCGCACCTCGGTAGCTTTGCTTTGGTGGACGAGGATAATCTGTCGGCAATTCGAGTAATGGAGGAGCATCCTGTAGCTGATTTTTCCAATAGTTAACTTGGTTTTGTAATACCTCTCCTTGTAACCAATTTCGTTGCCAGTTTGCGTAGTCAGTGTATTGAATGGATAGAGGAGCGAGGTTAGGAGTCTGATTTTGAGTAAAGTCTGTATAGGCTTGCTGTAACTCACGAACAAAGACCCCCATTGACCAGCCATCACTGATAATATGATGCATATTGATCAGCAATACACTTTTTTGTTCCCTAAATTGCAGCAGTGTTGCTTTAAATAAAGAACCAGTATTTAAGTCAAATGCTTGTTGAGCATGAGCATTGATGAAACGCTGGACAGTTGGTGATCGAGGATGTTCATCAAGGTTTTGCCAGTATAATACTTTTAAAACTTCGATTTCGTCTAAACTTTGGAGCGCAACCTGGGGTTCTCCTGCGACGGTAGGAAAGTACATCCTCAGACTGGCATGACGGTTAAGTAGATAAGCTAAACTAGAGCGCAGAGCATCAATATTCAAATTGCCGTCTAGTTGTAGAGCGATCGGTATATTGTAACTAGCCGACGATCCTTGGAGTTGTGCTAACAGCCAGAGGCGTTGCTGAGCAAAGGAAAGGAGCTTCGGTACATCATCTGTTAAGGTGGGAATCTCCTCTGCCATCACTGTTCGCGCTTTGGCAGCATTCAAGAATGCCAATATATCTGCTTTATTGGTTTGAATTTCCTGCTTTAGCTCAGAAGTGAGAGCATTTTTGCTAGTACGAATTCTTAACTTATCATCTTCAGCCCAAATTCGGCAGCCTATATTTTGCAAACGAAGCATTAGGGAAACAACTTGCTCTTTTTGTGTCATAGTTCAAATTCTTCTTCGTTTGAATTTAAAGGTTCCATATCTGGAGTGGATGAATTAACCCAAATGCAAGTATCGAGATAATTCGCTAATTCGTTCAGGGTAGGAAACTCAAATACTTTACCTAGAGGCACTTCTACTCTAAGATTGTCTCGGATACGAGCAACCAGTTGGGTTGCTAATAAAGAATGTCCCCCTAAGTTGAAGAAGTTATCGTACCGAGCAATAGGTTCATATTTAAGCAACTTTGCCCATAGTTGAGCTAGCAATTTTTCTGTTGAAGTTAAGGGTAATTCAAGATCTGTTGATGTAACTGCTGTCTCTGGTGCAGGTAAAGCTTTGCGATCTATTTTTCCATTTGGTGTAAGTGGTAGTTTTTCTAAGATAATAAAATGACTAGGAATCATATATTCCGGAAGATTTTTGCGCAGGAAATCTCGCCACTCGTCTAATAATGCTGGATCAACTTGCTCAGTACGATATTGTAGTGGTTGATTAGCGTAATCTTGCCAAGGCTTCAACTGCACGTTGTCTGTTGTTGCAAATCGTGGTAGTTTCACCTGTCCTGGGCTATGTCGTTGAAATATAACATTATAATTAGAAAGTTTTGTGGGACTATATTGTATAAAAGGCGTATAGGGCAAATCTCGCGTTAAGACTCGGAATGCTTCAGGTTCTGCACCAAGTTCAGCTTCTGCAGCTGCTGCTTTTAAGTCTTTAACAGTACCATCTGATTGAGAAATTTGTTCTAATAACGACATTTCTAAGGTGAGACGGGCGTTAGGAATATCCTTAATAGCTAGCAAATCTGGCTGCTGAGTTGTTAGAAGTTCCTCGATTGTTTCCAGATTCAACTGGCGATCGCTCTGCCAATCTAACCATTTAGGTTCCGCTAACGGAATATCTGTATGATCTAGGTATAAAATAACATCATAACGAAATCGGCTCATTTCCGTCTGAGCATAACCGCGTTTTAATTGAATGTGCACCTGACTAATTCGAGGAAATCGTTTTTTGAGGGCGATAAAGAAATCGGGATCAATCAGTAATTCTTCTTCAGTACGAATACTTTTTTGGATCTGCTGACGCAAATCTTCAATTGATAGCTCATCAAAGCCACGATAAAATTCAACTGCAGTGTGAAAAGCATCCAGTAAAAGAAGGTTGCGCACATCCCCAATAAAGATTGCTCCGTGAGTAGCTACAGCTTTAACAACTCCCTCCAGCACCTCTAATAAGTAATCCAACGAGGGGAAGTACTGGATTACTGAATTAAGGATGACTAAATCATAAGCATTTGTCTCAATCCCCTCAAACTGATGAGCCGCACTATTTTTTAAACTAACTTTTCCCTTAAGAGACTGTTCTTCAAGATGCTGCTCAATATACTGTAATGCACTCAGTGAAAAATCTGTACCTAGATAATGCTGACAATGAGGCGCAACTTTAAACAATAACATCCCTGTTCCACAACCAATTTCCCAAACCCATTTCGGTTCAAGTTCTAGAATTTGGGCAACTGTTGTATCTCGCCATTCCTGCATCGCTGCTTGAGGAATAGGCTTTCCTGTGTAGCTATCATTCCAACCTGCTAAATTAAGGGTTGGGTCATTAATTAGGGTTTGCTGCCGATGGTAGCTATCATTGAAAACCTGCTGCCATAATTCAACCTGTTCAGCCTGAAAACTTTGATTTTCAAGATTGTTATCTGTTGGTGTAGGTACAATGTAAGCTAACAAACGCTTATCAATTGGCTCTTCCCCTTGTACAATGACAACGGCTTGTCTAATTTTAGAGTGTTTAGCTAACAAGGCTTCAATTTCACCCAATTCTATCCGAAAACCGCGCAGTTTTACTTGGTTATCAATCCGTCCCAAGTATTCCAGGTTACCATCAGGTAGCCATCTGGCTGAATCTCCGGTTTTGTAAACTCGTTCTCTTTTACCAAGCAAGTCGAGAGAAATGAATTTCTCTGCTGTGAGTTCAGAGCGGTTAAGATAACCTCGCGCCAAACCAGCACCAGCGATGTATAATTCTCCTGGTACACCTACGGGTACAGGTTGTAAGTTTTGGTCTAATAAATAGATCTGTGTATTAGCTATAGGAGAACCAATAGAGATTTTTTGCTCACTATTAGTGCATTTTGCGATTGTGGCACAGACGGTAGCTTCTGTTGGACCATAAGCGTTGAAGAAGTCTCTACCAACAGACCATT
>JAJPJF010000367.1 GCA_021324415.1 Nostocales cyanobacterium Centralia_MAG_434 | reverse complement strand
TCTACTCCCCCACTCCCTATTCCCATTGCTAAGACAAAAGACTCATAATATGATGATGTACGATCTCCGGAGATTGATCGCCGTTGATGGTTAGCAAGCGTCGATGATGATCGTAGTATTCTAGAATGGGAATAGTGCGATCGTAAAATAACTCAACACGGCGTTGCACAATTTCCGGTTGGTCATCTGGGAGAAAATGTCCCAGAGAACGACCAACCATAACTGCTTGTGGTACTTGCAAATAGACTGCCCAACTTAAACTTTGTCTCAAGTCGGATAATAAAAAATCCAATTCCTCTGCTTGGAAGACAGTTCGAGGATATCCCTCTAGTACCCAACCTCGTCTGGTGTCCGGCTGTGTGAGACGGGTACGGATGAATTCAATCATCATTTCGTTAGTTATAAGCGTCCCTGTTTCGACCAAAAGCTTTGGTTGGCAATCTAGATCAGTGTGTTTTGCAAACACTTGCCATAAAATTTCACCTGTAGAAATGAGAGGCAGATCAAAGTGTTCACAAAGCCTTTGTGCTTGAGTGCTTTTTCCCGATCCTGAACCTCCCAGAATCACCAATCTCACAAAAACTAACTCCCCATTCTGTTGTCACAATTACAACCGTACATACCTGTTTTGGATGAGCAAAGAGAAAACCTGAGATCATAAGGTTTTCAACCCTTACTCTTAAAAGTTTTTCTTGATTGTATCTCCTTTTTCAAGGTTATTTTTTTTACAAAAACATCTCAAAACAATGGAAATGTAAATCTCATTCACTATTGACTCACTACAAATATAGTGTTTGACTAATTAATGCAGTTAGCTAAATTAACTATACATTCTTAAAAGAAGACTAATTATAGATGTTGATATTCCAAAATAGACATCAGTAAAAACACGCTGGTATATTGTATTTTTTATTTAGTCTTATGATTTCTCAACTAGACACTCCAGACACAGATACGACCATAAGCTTACCATACCCAGTTGAAGGACTAGTACAGGTTTTTACGAGCTCGCATCGTAGCTTTTTTACTGATGTCATGGCTCAAGCACTGAGAATTGCTGGGCAAGGCACACCTGTACTAATCGTGCAATTTCTTAAGGGTGGTATCCGTCAAGGATACGAGAACCCCGTTCGGTTGGCACAAAAATTAGATTGGATTCGCTGTAATTTGCCACGCTGTATTGATACACCACATCTTGACGATTCTGAAACCAAAGCCTTGCAAGAACTGTGGCATCATACACAAAAGGTTGTCTTTGAGGGTACGTATTCTCTCGTTGTATTGGATGAATTAAGTTTAGCCATTAATTTTGACTTAATTGCCGAAACAGAAGTTTTAGCATTTCTGGCAAAACGCCCTGCTCATGTGGACATTATTCTCACAGGACCAGATATGCCTAAATCTATTCTGGATGTGGCAGACCAAATCACGGAAATCCGTCGTAGTTACCGCCCTTGAAATAACCCTCAGTGAACTGTATTTTAATTATCTTGTGGTTTTCCAAATAAGTGTTTTTAGCTTATGGAGCTCTACCAATCGAGCATTGGCACGAATTGGGTTTTTTCTGCGGACATCATTAGGATAAGGTTGTGCTGCTGATATATTCTTATAATTCTATTTTGATACAAAGGCTGAGCATGTTAAAAAATGACAAATGGATTATTGAGCAAGCTAGATTGGGTATGATTGCGCCTTTTGAAGCTTCTCTAGTGCGTCAAGTTGACGATAGACCAGTCATTAGCTATGGATTATCAAGTTATGGTTGCGATCTGAGGTTAGCCCCGACAGATTTCCGTGTTTTTAGACACATTCCAGGAACAGTAGTTAATCCCAAGCGGTTTAACCCTGATAATCTGGAGCGTATTCAACTGCAAACAGATGAAGATGGGTCGTTTTTTATAATTCCAGCAAATTCTTATGCTTTGGGCGTCTCGTTGGAGCGGTTGCGGATTCCTCCAAATATCACAGTCATTTGTATTGGAAAGTCCACAATGGCACGTTGTGGCATCATCGCAAACATAACTCCTGCTGAAGCCTCATGGGAAGGCTACCTGACCCTGGAATTCAGTAATGCCTCCAGTGCGGATTGCCGAATCTATGCAAATGAAGGGGTCCTGCAACTACTCTTTTTAGAAGGAGAACCGTGCCAGACAACTTACGCTGAGCGTTTCGGAAAGTATCAAGACCAACCGCAATCTGTAACCCTTGCTAAGGTTTAGTAATCTCTGGCTGGAGGAGAGCTTTACTGCAGTGAGGATGAAGTAATTACGGTTGAGCCTTACTGAGTTGTCTATTGTTTCATAAGCTTGGCAATATAGATAACCTATTAAAAGGAGAACGAGCATTTTGTAGCCTGCAATAGACAAAGACAAGTACATCCGCTAGCTATCATGTGTAAATTCGATCTGGCCAACGCAGCAGATCTCCTCTAGATTCTTAAGAGGGTTATAGCAGAGAATCAAGGGTTAAGTTAGCTTAACTATTTTAGTCCTTCCATGCTCCCGCTATAAACCCGCATGATTACTATTATTAAACAACTACACTATACAAAACAAGTTATAACTTAATTATTTCATAGTTTTCCATTCAAAACAGCGTTATGAACTAAGAACTGTAAAAGTCTTTCCATAATTTACTAGAAGTTGGCTCGCGTGGATAAGGTTTTATCAATTTTGATGTACACTGAAACTAAATAATATCTGCCCGTTAAACGACTTTTTGAGTTTTGGACAGTTACCCAAACTCACCTTCTGTATTTATCACCAAGTAGCAAATACACGGTCGAGGCTATGTCTTAGCTGCTGATGAGGATACTTTATGCAAAAATCATTTGTAGATTTAATATAAAACCAGGAAGAACGTCTTCGCCAGATAGACTTGTGGGAGATTGTAAAATTTCAGGTGTTTGATTAGGACGATAAATTTCTACTTGTTGGTCTTGAGGATTAATTAACCAACCAAGCTGTAAGCCATTGGCTAAATATTCCTGCATCTTAGAACGAGTATCTTCCACATCATCACTTTCAGAAACCAATTCCACTGCAAAATCAGGACACAAAGGGAGAAATTTCTTTCTTTGTTGTGGCGTGAGTGTATTCCATCTTTCTATCCTTATCCAAGAAGCATCAGGAGAACGAGTTGCACCATTGGGCAGTTTAAAGCCAGTAGAAGAGTCGAAAGCTTTGCCCAAATTATTTTGACTATTCCACAACCATAGTTGACCTAATAAATCAAAATTCCGTCTACCTGTTTCTCCTCCAGTAGGTGGCATGATCACTAATTCTCCGTATTGCGTTAATTCTAAACGCAAATCTTTGTTAGCAGCAATAATCTGTTCAAATTCCTCATCTGTCAATTGAAGATTAGGTGGTAAGAGTAACGTTAAAACACTCATATTCATTACCTCTTTAGTAAAATCTTGGTTATATCAAATCTATGCTCTACTTCCAGACTTGATCTATTCTTTATCTCTATCTATATTTTAGGAATTTCCTCAATAAACATGCTCGTGTATTATAGGACTCTGGTAGTGTGTTCTCGGTGTAGATGGTATGGATGATTTTCGGGAAGAATCGCTGACTGAGCAGGAAGGCAGTTTGTTACAGCCTTTTATTACTAATTTGGATCGATCTGTATTTGGTCTGCGAAATTTACCTGAAGTAGTTAAAGGTGCACTATTTTCGCGTTATAGCCGTAGTGATAAAAGTTTGCGCCGTATACTACTTGATGAATTTATAAAAGCACCAGAAGCTAGTTTTACTCGTATTGTTGGTGAAGTAGTTAACAATAACAATGATCAATTAGTAGCAACTCAACAAGCAGAAGCATTTTATGATCGCGTCTTAATAGGTTATGGTGATGACTCGGTGGCAGAACTAGGAGGCGCACACATTGCCTGTGAAGGAATTAGTAATATTGCAGCCAAAGTCCTAGAAGATAGTCGTATAGGCATTTCTCCATTAGAGAAGTCAACAAGATATGTTCCTTTTAATCGAAAAATTAATGGACGTTATAGCTACTATCGTGAGCCCCTAATTATAGCATCAACTTATGCAGAACGTTATGAGGCAACACTAGATCACTTATTCGATACTTACACTGCATTAATTGAACCTTTGTTAAGTTGGGTACAATCTTGTACTCCCAAAGATACGAATACCTCTGAGCGAGCATATAATAGCGCAACAAGAGCTAAAACTCTAGATATATTGCGAGGTTTGCTACCAATGGCAACCCTTACCAATGTTGGCTTGTTTGGTAATGGACGAGCCTTTGAGTATCTATTGGTAAAACTTGCTGCCTCACCTCATGAAGAAGTTCGTATGCTTGGGATCTCTATGCAGCAGGAACTCGATCAAATTATACCTTCATTTGTTAAGCGTGCAAAAACTGAACGGGGTGTTCAGTATGCGCGTTACTTATCCACAAATGCTAAACATACGCAACTGCTTGCCCAAAAACTTTTTGAGCAGATTAAGCCAGCATCAACATCAACTGTTCAGTTAGTTGAATACGATCCAGATGCAGAGATAAAGGTTGTTGCAGCTATCCTCTACCCTCACACTGATTTAACATTTGACCAAATTAAAGAATATGTGATTGGTTTATCAGCTCAAGAGCGAGTAGAGATCATAGACACCTATTTAGGTGAACGAGAGTCACGCTTCCACCGACCAGGACGAGCTTTTGAAGAAACATATTATACATTTGATTTACTAGCTGATCTTGGTGCATATCGTGATCTACATCGGCATCGTGTTCTTACACAAGAACGTCAACATTACTCCACTCATCACGGGTATGTAGTTCCAATAGAGCTAGAAGAAGCAAACCTTGCGCAAGATTACTGTAAAGCCTTAGAGTATGCAGCGCAGACAACTGAGTTGATAAGTAAAGATTTACCAGATGCAGCACAATATATTGTGCCCTTTGCATATCGAATCCGCTGGCGAATGAAGTTGAATCTTCGTGAAGTTTATCATCTTGTGGAATTACGTAGTTCACGACAAGGCCATCCTTCCTACCGAACAATTGCTCAGGAAATATATCGACAAATTAGTGCTATTCACCCTGCATTGATAGCTAATATGCGGTTTGTCGATCTGAATGACTATGCTTTAGAGAGATTAGCCGCGGAGCAACGCATTGATTCAAAATTAAAGCAACGAGATCAGAATCAAATTCCAAAATCCTAACATTGTAGGCAGTTTCCCAAAAATTTGTGTGGATTGGATGGAGTGTAGAAAAAAAATCGGTGCGTGTAGAGACGTTGTATTGCAACGTCTCCGCATTGTTTGTACGTGCACAATTGGTACTAAGCATCCAGAACGGTGAAGATGAAGACACTCAGTATAACAGTCCAATTCATCGAAACTTTAGGCTTTTTATGTGGATGTCCACGACGATGATTTCCTAATATCTGTGCCATGGTTAGGTTAGTCTACACAACAAAATAAGTAGTTGTTGCCTTTGGCTAAAATGTACAAACTTGACAAAAATAACATTACCTGCATCAGAATTAAGTTCCTAATTGCGTGATTTTCCGTCTAAAAATTTAGGCATTCCTCCTAAATTCCTCATTTTTTGCCTGTAATTTTAAATCCGTGATTCCTTGCGCTTAAAAAGAGGGAAATAACATATTTGTAAAATGCCTTAAGTAAAAGTGAAATCTGCATTCAAATAATTAACCTTTTGTCAATGAGTAACTCTTATTGGCTTACTAAAGTGTGACTACTAAGTAGTCATGAGCTTACTAATGCTGACTTATTTGGTCAAGTTCATAATTTTACAGGTCGGCTTAGAGCCAAATTTATCTTTATTTAAATCGATGTTGCTTGAATTTAAAAATGGCAAATGACTACTTTAGTATTTTCAATAGACACACCCTGTTGTTATCAAAAAAAATAAAAGAATGTGTCAAATATATGGAATCTTTTAAGGTTGTTTCCTTAAAACCAAAACAGCCTTGGCAAGGAAATTTACTTATTTCATACTGTATTGAGCCATTCTTTTTAAAGCCAGGTAAACCATTCCCTAATGATTACACATGGTACTGGGAATATCAGCAAATCGCACAAACTTTTTTAGAGCTTGGGTATTGTATTGATCTTATACAATTTCAAAATTACAAATTTATTCCTCAAAAGGAATACACTTTTTTTATTGACATTTGTCATCGGATGGAATCTCTCTCTCCATTACTGAACCAAGATTGCATCAAGATACTTCATAGCAATACAGCTCACGTTTTATTCCATAATGCAGCTGAATCTAGAAGGCTTCTAGCACTACAACAGAGAAAGCGTATTACACTGGGAGCAAAAAGGTTGGAAGCACCCAACTTATCAATTGAGCATGCTGATTGCGCAATTGTTCTGGGAAATGAATTTACTATTAATACTTTCAGGTACGCCAAGAAGCCGATCTACCGTGTTCCACTCTCTAGCCCACAGGTTTATCCCTGGCCTGAAGAGAAAGATTTTGGTGTTTGTCGTAAGTCTTTTCTTTGGTTTGGTAGTGATGGACTAGTTCACCAAGGATTAGACTTGGTTTTAGAAGCTTTTGAGCAAATGCCGAACTATCATTTAACTGTTTGTGGACCAATAAGCAAAGAAAGAGATTTTGAGAAAGCCTTTTATAAAGAGCTTTATTATACTTCTAACATTCATACTATTGAATGGGTTGATATCAAAAGTTCAAAATTTCTGGAGATAACCAAAAATTGTGTTGGAATTATTTATCCTTCCTGTGCAGAGGGTGGAGGAGGTTGTGTCATAACTTGTATGCATGCTGGCCTAATTCCAATTGTTAGCTATGAATCAAGTGTAGACGTGTATAATGATTTTGGTGTTCTTTTAAAAGAATCTTCTGTGGAAGAAATTAAGGATTCTATTCAGATAGTTGCCAGTTTTTCTACATCAAAACTCAAAAAAATGGCACGAAAATCTTGGGAGTACGCAAGAAATCATCATACCCATAAAAATTTTACAGAATTATATAAAGATACTATAAATAAAATTATCAATAACCATTACAACCAAAACCTTGTTGTTTCCACAAAGTCTAATTAATTGAACGAGCATATTTGCCCATCTCATCAAGTTTTAACATGTGTGACTTATAGGTCAGTACAGTTCATTTATAGATGGGGATAAAAAACCCCATTGCTGAATCAAAGGATGAATTTGCAATTCATCGGTGTGCAGAGACGTAGCATTGCTACGTCTCTACAAGGATTTGGGTTCTAACTACAATACAAAAATGTCTAAAAACGTAATTCATGACCAAATTTAGCAACGCCAAAAAATGGAGTTTTGAGTGATGCTTAACTTTCATTCAACTCAAAATTAACACGTGCATAAATATCATGAAAAGAGATTTGAAAGTCAATAGAATTAAGAACTAAAACTGCGTCTTTTCCTTCGTACTCCCTAAAAATCCATTCTCCTTCTGCTTTTTTGGCAAATTGTTCAACTGAAAAAGTGTACTGATCAATCATAATATATTCTAAGAACCCAGGAATTGAACGGTAATACTTAAATTTATCTGTTCTGTCATAATTTTTAGTTGAATTTGATAATACTTCAATAATCAATATTGGGTTAGTAATAACTGTTGTATTAGTTCCCTCATAAATAGGTTCACCTTTGACCACCATCACATCAGGATAGGTAAAAAGGTGATAACGAGGTATCCATAACTTTACATCACCTATGTATATCTCGTAATCTTGTCCTTGAACTGTCAGGGGAAATTTTCTACAAAAATTCAGTGCAATTTTATTATGGTTGGTTGTTACCCCTGGCATTCGAATAATTTCTCCATCTACATATTCACTTTTGAATTCAGCTTTTTCTTCTAATTCCAAATACTCTTCTGGGGTGTAATAGTGTTTTTCTATTTGTAATACCATAAAAAGTACCTACCAAGGAGATGAAGGAGGGGGACAAGGGGGACAAGGGGGATGGATTAAGGATTGTGGGAAATGGGTTGCGCAGAGGTTAGCAGTGCTACCTTACGGATTCAAGATGTTAGTGAAGGTGACTTATTGTAGCTTCAGAAGCCTTTGGCAAACTGACTTAACCGTTGGTACACAGGAATTAGGCGATCGCCATCTATTTCAACAGAACTAGCTGGATAGTTGCGAATAGCTCCTAGGAGTGTGACCTCATTACTTTGACGGATTGATCCAGCTAAAGCAGAGTGCAGCGCCTGCTTGTCTAGTTGTTTTGCGGGAGGATGAACAACTTCCCCAACTTGATCAACAAAATAGGTCCTGCCCAACTAGATAGCAAGCTATTTAAAAAGGCAGGATCAGCTTTTATTCCTGCGTTCAGTGCCTTACGAGCTGTTGCAGGGTCTTGCTTAGCTGCTTGCAAATAAGCTTGAATAGGAGGGGTTGTCTTACCAGTTTGCACAAACTGACTTAATTCTTTCACAGAGACTGCTTGCTGAAAGTTGCCAAACTTCAAAATAACTGTATCAGCAGCATGGGCACTAGTACTCGTCAATAAAATACTAGCGCTGACTCCTATAACTAATATTGAACCAAGTCTACGAGTCAAGTGCTCGTGCTTGAGTTGGTTAAGAATGCGAAAAATTTGCATATTTTTGGTTACTCAGTAAATTTTGATCTTGCCCCCTGATTTAACTGTAACTGTTGTTCTAAAGCTACCCAATTTTCTTGCTCAATAAAACTAATTAATTCGTCAAGATTGTGGCGATACTGCTGAAGCGATCGCAATAAACAGGAGCGATTGTACTTTGCCATCATTACCCCTAACTCTGGATTGCCACCTCCAACACGACTTGTATCTCGAAAACCAGAACTAGCTAGATTTTGGGCTAATTGTAAAACCTTTGGGTCAGTTTCACTCATACAAGCTGTAATTAAAGAGGTACTGACCATCACAGGTAAGTGAGAAATCCAACTGACAGCACTGTCATGATCTTCTGGAGAACAGTGGTAAAGAGTTGCTCCAAGCTGATGCACAATTTCTTCCATGACCGTAATTGCTGCAGGTGGGGTTGTGGCTAATGGTGTCAGTACGTAAGGTCTTTGGACAAACAAATTCCGTATAGCTGCTTCAATACCACTATTGGCTGTACCCGCCATGGGGTGTCCACCGATAAAATTGTCCCATAGAGAAGTAGCTTCTTGAACTATTGGTGATTTCACTGAGCCTACGTCAGTGACAACTGTGCTGGCAGGCAAATGAGTGATCAGTTGCTTCAAGGTGGGAATAATGAGTGCTAACGGTGTACAAATAAATACCACTTCTGCCCCAGCCAACAGATCCATATCAATTGACGCCTTATCGACAATGCCTAGGGCGATCGCCTTCTGACAAGTTGATTCCTGGCGACTGACTCCTAGGACATAATGTCCGTGCGATCGCAAATCTAACCCTAAAGAACCGCCTATCAGCCCAAGTCCCAAAATACCAATATTCATCTGTAATTTTGACATTCTCTGCTCTACAAAAATCTTGCTTTTCATGACTGTAAAAGAATTCCTGAAAAAATACGCAATAGGAGTCAGAGACTTTCATGGTGTTGACCTCTTTGAAGCAAACCTAAGTAGCGCAAAACTGAGCAGTGTGAATTCTTAGTCATGCTAACTTGAGTGTAGTCAACTTTAGGAGTGCAAATCTAACAGATGAGAACTTAAGTTATGTCAATAATTTTGTACAACTATCAAATTATGAGGAGGCAACATGCGAGCATTTAATAGAATGATAGGTCGAACTCGGTATGTGGTAGCTAGAATTATGCTGCATTTGGGTGGTTCCGAGGTTGCGCCAATTTTAGGGGTGTTGAACCGTGCGGGACGGGCAGCAATTGATGCTGATGGTGACCTAGAAGTGTTGGGAGAAGAATTGGTAGAAATTGTTCAAACTCTACTGCAATACGATGAATACTGGGTTTCTGTTGCCAACGAAGGTGACGTATTTTGGGATGAGGGAGAAGCAGGAGATTATGTCAATGAATTATTCACTGACTCTGCTCAACGTTACCTAAGCGAACCAGATGTAGATACCCAGAGAGCTCATGATCCTTTGTCCATACCTGTAACACGCAATTTAGTTGTCATGATTACTGTGGCATATGAAGGGGAAGTACCAGAATTAGAAACTGATCTTTCTAACATCCAGGCACTAAAGGAAGGCTTAAAAGCCTTAATTAATTTGCATTACAACCACAAATTCCGGGCTATTCAAGTCCATTTTTCTCCAGCGCGTTTGGGGGATGAACTGACTAACGATCAATTGTTACAGTATTACCCAGAATTAATTCCTCTGTAGTGGAAAGTAGAATACAGTTCAGTTAAGGGTAATCCGCAAGCAAGCACTCTGGTCAATAAGTGCACAGAGCTAACTACTTTGTGCTGTTTCACTTGAATGAGTTGTTATGGAAAACTGAAGTCCTACAGACTTTAGCACTGCTTGAATGGTGGACAATTGAGGGTTTCCGTCAACAGAGAGAGTTTTATAAAGGCTTTCTCGGCCAAGCGCCGTGTCTTGCGCAGTTTTAGCCATTCCACCATTCGCTTGTACGATATCTCTAAGTGCCACAAGAAAGGTACCAAGATCATCTTCTTCTAATGCAGTCTGAAGGTATCCTGCAGCAAACTCAGGATCTCTAAGTTCATTACGAAAAGTCTCGTTCAAATTTTTCAACCGCATCTTTATATTTCTCCCACAACAAGATTGCAAATTCTATATCTTTTGAGTGACTCTTTTTATCTCCTCCCCCCAACAGCACAATGAGCGTTTTGCCAGAACGGCCATAATACACTCGGTATCCTGGACCAAAGTCGATCCGGAGTTCAAAAACTCCACTTCCCACACCTTTCCAATCTCCAAGATTACCTGAACGCAGACGAGCCAGCCGAGCAAGGATAACTTGTCGAGTTTTTTTATCCTTGAGACTCGCGTACCACTCCTCAAAGGGCGCAACTCCCTCGTCAGTTTCTAGGACTTTTGTAACAAGTTCTTCCATCATCAAATCAATTGTATCTCATGGGATACGTTTTAGAATTTTGATGAGTCCTGCAGGTTTACAAGTGTCTTCCGATTGAGCGTTTTGAGGGTAAGAACGGTTTTCCCTATTGAACTGCTTATCGGCAAATTGTTAAGCTCAGAAATAGGAGGGTAGTGAAATGTTTATGCCAATCTTACGTAAATTTACAGTTATTTTTTTGGCACTAACCTTGTGCGTGACAACTGTCGCCTGTGGTGGAAGAGGCAACGAAAACATACCTCAAGCCAGAAACTTTAATCAAACTTCAGCAACGACTAGATTGAGTGATGGTGAGTATCCCGTGCAACAAGCTAGCTATGATGATGCAAATGGGGAGTACACACTGTTTTTACTTAATAGTACGCCGCCAATGTTTAGATCTCAAAACTTACAAATGGCACGGTTGACTGATGAAGAAATCAACCAAGGCAAGAAAAGTTACCTGAAGGTGGACAAGGGACAACCCGTTTTATATCTTACAAGTGACTTTAAAATTGAGTATGTCCATAACGTTGCGGAAACTAGAAACAATCCCCAGACAGGACAACAGGAAACAGTTGTAATCAGGCGAGAATCAGGTTTTTGGGCACCCTTTGCTGGTGCTTTGGCAGGTCAGGCGATTGGGAACCTCTTATTTAGACCACATTATTATGTACCACCTGCCTATCAGCCGGGAACATCAGTCTTGACTGGCTATGGTGGTTATGGCAGAAGCTATAACGATGCGATCGCCAATTATCAGACCCGCTACAATGCACCGCCTGCAGCCGTCAGAAACCGGACTGCTTTTCGTAGTACAGGGACAATTAGAAGGTCTTATGACACACCAGGACAAACAATGTTCCCACGAACTACGACAAATCGCCCTAGTGGTTCTGGATTTGGGGGCAGTAATCTAAGATCTTCTGGTAGATTTAACACTAATAGAAGTCCTTCTGGTAGTGCTTTTGGTAGTGGAAGTCGTTACAGAGCTCCTCGGTCAAGTGGTTTCGGTAGCAGACGTCGCTAGAAAACGTAGAGACGTTGCATTGAACGTCTCTACACCCGTAAAATCTTCATCCAAAACAAAAAGCCTCTTTACACTCTTGTAGTAAAAAGGCTTTCTGGAAGGGTTGCAAAATTATAAGAAAGTAGGATGAAAACCCCGCGTCTTCAGACTGGGGGACGCCAGTCACCTACAGAAGGAAGCCTTCTTGCAGTGCTGGCTCATGAAAGCCACATGAAGGC
>JAJPJF010000169.1 GCA_021324415.1 Nostocales cyanobacterium Centralia_MAG_434 | reverse complement strand
CAGAAGCAACCACTCCCACATAAATTGAAGCTAAGACAAATTGGTTAAGGCGTCCTGTGCGTTGGTAATAAGTAGCAAGACGTTGCAAAAGCCAACGTCCTACAGTCATCATAAAACCAATGTAAATCAGGGAATAAAGAATAGTGGGGATAGCCTTGCTAATGCTACCTGTATGCGCTACTGCGATCGCCACAGCAAGGATACACCAAGCTGTTACATCATCCACTGCTGCACAAGTTAAAGCTAATGTTCCTAACCGCGTTCCTTGCAAGTTGTTCTCAGTGATAATTCGTGCCAATACAGGAAAGGCCGTAATCGACATTGCTGCGCCTAAAAACAAGGCAAAGGCAGTAAAAGACACACTAGCATTGGAAACCAATGGATAAAGCAGTAACGCCAGCAGCGTTCCTAAAGAAAACGGCACCAAAATACTAACGTGTGATGTCAAAACTGCGATTTCTATGTTGCCACGCAGGTACTTAGGATTGAGTTCAAGCCCAATGAGAAACATGAAAAATATTAACCCTACCTGAGACAGCACATTTAAAAAAGGGAGGGTTTCTGGTGGAAACAAGCTAGCTGCTAATCCAGGAGCGACCAAACCAAAAAGAGAGGGTCCTAGCATAATCCCAGCTACAATCTCACCAATTACTAGTGGTTGCTTAATTTGCCGAAAGGCAAGCCCCACTAGCCGTGACAGTCCGATAACAATCAGTACCTCAATTAAAACGAGAACAACTGTTTGCATAGGTTCCTCACTAGTGACTATCCGGTGTCCCTATGATAATTCGTTAAATCACTCGACAATGTCAACATATATTGGACAAATTCAAGCTTATTTACGTTTGGTATAAATTTTAATTGTTATTACAATATAATTATAGATTTTCAAATTAAGTCTTATTCAGCTTTCATTTGTATACAAAAATCACTGCTGCAATGAGTTATACACATTGTCAAGCGTAAATCATACATTTCATATTTTTATACTTGAGCAACTTGTCGAGAGTCAAAATATCCTGATGACTGGGGGTAACATTAAACATTAATGGATTATCTATAGTTGAATAAAAATAGGGGCAACTAAGAATCACTGCTTTTTCTACTATGCTCATTTATTACCAAAGCATTGATGGCGAGTTTGCCAATGCTTCATTTTCCAAAAAACCGTAATCATTGCCTAGATGAAGGTCACCATGAAACGCCTAAATTCTGCACAGCAGGCCCAGCACGTCTCAAAATTGGAAAGACAACAAACTTCCGTTTTAGAGCCAGAGGTGATAACTATTACTCCTACAGAGTCAAGCAATGATATATTTCAATCTACGACAACTATGAAATGGATGCTACCGAAATTAGTATTAGGAGTGTTTTTAGGCGCGGGAGCGATCGCTTCTGGAATTTATGGTTATCGGTGGTGGCAGTACAACCAGCAATATAGTCAAAAGTATCAGACAACAGATAACGCTTACGTCAGTGCAGATATTCAGTCCATCACTTCGCGTATACCGGGAATAGTTACCGAAGTTGCAGTTCATGAAAACCAAGAGGTTTTTCCAAGGATGACATTAGTGAGGCTAGACCCAAGCAGCTATCAATTGTCTCTAGCACAGGCAAAAGCATCTTTAGAATTAGCTAAGCAACAAGCAGCATTGGCACAAAAAAAGCTTGATAGTTCAGCGATAAACTCTCCAGAGCCAGAATCAGTTGCGGCAAACAAGAATAGTACCCAAATCAATAGGGCTGCAATCAACAGGGATAAAATGCTACAGGCACAAACTACAAACCAGCAAAAGGATGTCAATCAGTTGCAGTACAAAACAGCACTGGCTGCGATCGCCCAAAAGCTGACAGATCTGGAAAAAGCTGAACTCCAGTTATCTTACACAAACATCACTGCCCTGACGGTTGGAAAAGTGAGTAGCAAAAATGTTCAAGTAGGGCAGCTTGTTCAACCAGGGCAAACTCTTGTCACAATAGTACAACCACATCCTTGGATTACTGCCAACTTTAAGGAAACTCAGGTAGGAAAAATACAACCAGGGCAAAAGGTAGATATTAAAATCGCAGCTTTCCCAAGTCAGCATTTTCAAGGCAAGGTAGATAGTTTGTCCCCCACTTCCGTTGGTAGAATTGACCTGCAACAACAAGATCACGCCAAGGACAATTCCACAAACAGTCATGATGTGCAACAAATTCCCGTCAAGATTGTCTTTGACCATAGGAGTATTCAGGGTTATGAATCTCGAATTACTCCTGGAATGTCAGCAACAGCAGTTGTCGAGACGCAGTGATTATTCAGTTATCAGTGAACAGTAAACAGTTATCAGATATTGTTGTAAGAGACTTGAACTTTGTGATGAAACTGATAACTGATATCACAACCACTGACCACCTCGGAAACGCCAACGAGGGAATATAATCCTCATTATGCTTTGTGAGGCAATAAATACTGTCAGCCAAACTGCACTGTAATGTAAAAGCAAGACTTGTACTGACAGTTCTTCTTTGGGCAAAGGTATTGGTAAGAAACCAAAGAGTTTAACACCACCATAGATAAATACTAATTCCCAAACACCTGCAAAAAACTGATAAACTGCTGGCCAATCTCTATCCCAACGATACTTTTGCAGTTGGTCATAAATAACATCCCAGCCTAATCCAAAAATGGCAACGTAGGCAACTATCCAAAAGTAAACTGGGCCAGGACGAAAAGCAATCCAACCTGTTGCAAAGGGTATGGATACTAAAACACCTAGAGTAAAAACTAGTAATAGTCGAGTTTGCCAGCGACCAAATAGAGTTGGAGTCATAGGGAGTAGGGAATAGGGGACAAGGGGGACAAGGGAGACAAGGGGGACAAGGGAGACAAGGGGAATATTCTATACTATGCCCGATGCCCGATGCCCGATAACCTATGCCCTGTAAGCTTACAATGGCAATGTAACCACACAGGTTGTGCCAACTCCGATTTCACTAGTGATTGTGATCCTACCTTTGTGCAGGTCTACACACTTTTTGACTACAATTAATCCTAATCCTGTACCAGGAATACTGCGGACATTTTTTCCACGATGAAACGGTTCAAACAACTGTTTTTGATCTGCCAGAGGAATTCCAATCCCCCGATCCTGAACTTGGAGAATGACGACATCCGATTTAAATTCTAGAGAAAGCTGAACAATTCCCCCTTCTGGAGAGTATTTGATAGCATTTAACAGCAAATTAGACAGGATTGAGCGTAACAACCTTTCATCCACACAAGCCAAAACAGGTTTTCCCTGGCAAACAAAGGTAAGGTTATGCTTGTGTGTTGTCGTCAGTCGCATTTCTTCTATAAAAGAATTGCAAAATGCTTCTAAATCCAACGGTTTGGGTAAAAATTCTAGTTTTCCGGTTTCAGCACGATTGATCGTTAAAATATCATCCAGCATCTGAACCATATTTTTTACAGACATCTGAATCCGCTGCAAATTCCTCAGCCGCTTAGAAGAATTGTCCCACTCATCCTGGCAGTTCTCCAGCAATTGTGCAGCTGCTAAAGCAGTGCTTAGAGGAGTACGAAACTCATGGGATGCCATGGAGAAAAAGCGTGTTTTGAGAGCACTTAGCTCTCTTTCTCGCTCCAGTGCCAAACGAATTTCATCTAACCGCTTGCGTTCTGTAATATCGCGGCAGTTAACCATGATTCTGGTGTCTGCGGTAGTATCTAAAAATTTCTGGCTAATGGCTTCTAGTATACGCCACGAGCCATCTTTGTGGCGGCAACGAAACTCTATGGGAGCCGTAACTCCTGAGTTTTGGATGGCATGGGTAAAGCTATAGTAAGTATTGGTAGAATCATCAGGGTGTATGTAATCTAATAAATTTTTACCGATTAGCTCTGCTGCAGGATAACCTAAAACCTTTTCTACGGAAGGACTTTCGTAGCGAATGGTACCATCTATATCAAGAATTTTAACGATATCTAATGCATTTTCAATCAATGAGCGAAAGCGTTCTTCGCTTTGGCGTAGTGCCTGCTCGGCTTGCTTGCGCTCAGTAATATCACGTTGTATTGATATCCAGTAAGTATAACAACCATTTTTATCGGCTACAGGTACGATGCTGAATTCATTCCAAAATTCAGAGCCATCTTTGCGATAGTTGATCACTTCAACGGTTACAGCTTCCCTACTGACAATAGCAGATCGGACTTTATCCAGTTCAGCCCGACTCGTCTTTGCTCCTTGAAGGATACGAGGTGTTTTACCCAAAACTTCTTCTAAACTATAACCAGTGATACGGGTAAATGCTTCATTCACATAAACAATATGCGGACCAGGATTGGTAATTGGTTCTGCTTCAGTAATTACTACGGAATCATTTGTGTTAACTACTACAGATTGCAGTAGTCTTACCTGTTCCTCCTGGTGTTTTTGTTCGGTTATGTCAGCAATCACTGCTACCATACCGTTGATATTATTGTCACTATCATGCAATGGAGCGGCAGAAAAGATAATATCTATAAAGGAGCCCTCTTTTTTTTGGCATTGCAATTCCAATCTGGTATAGGTTGTTCCTTGCAATATACTCTCTCGCAAGGTTTTGTATTCTTCTGATTGGTCATCTAAAAAAATTGGGTTAGGGCGGTCAATCACCTCTGCCTGTGTCCAGCCGAACATCCTTTCAGCAGCCGGATTCCAGATTTTGACATTGCCTGCTAGATCAAGTGTAAAGATAGCACGAGGAGAAGCAAAGATTAGGGCCTGCAGTGCTGCTGCAGTACGCTGACGTTCAGCAATCTCTGCGCGTAGAGAGGCATTAGCTTTGGCTAACTCTTCAGTACGCTGTTGAACGCGTAGCTCTAATGAGGTGTTGAGTTCTTGTAGCTGCTTGTAAAGTTCTGACTGTTGAATAGCAATAGCTACTTGGGTTGCAAGTTGCTTCATTAACTCAACTTCCCACGACTCCCATGTTCGAGAACGACCACACTGATGGGCAATCAATAATCCCCACAAATGAGGAATAGAAGAAGATGTTTGGCTATCTTTTTGCTTATCTACTTCCCGATTCTTTTGTAAAATTGGTACTACCAACTTTGCCTTAACGCCGAACTGTTTAACGAAGGCTGCTAAACATGGCTCTACATCTTCCTGATCAACATCGGTAATTGTGCGAGTTTTCCCTAAAGAATATGCCTGATGATACTCTCCAGGAAACACTTCTTCTGAAAAAGTTTCTCCTAAAATTCTTGTATATTTTGGTAGGACTGTCTCAGTAATTGCACTTCCTGTCCCATCTTCCCAGAGACGATAAATTATCACCCTATCTGCCTGAAGAAACTGCTGAACTTCGGTGACAGTGGTTGCAAGAACTTCCTCTAAGTCTAGAGATTCACGGATATGTTGAGCAATTTGGTTTACTAGTCGCTCCCGCTCAGTTTGTTGCCTCAGCAGTACTTCTGCCCGTCTTCGTTTAGTGACTTCCTGATTGAGAAAGTAGTAAACTGTACCCAACGTAATAATGGCAAAGCTAACTCCAATGGGGGCAAGACTGAGAATGCTGAAATTGGGCATGATAAGCATAGGTTTGCCTACAACATTTCCCCTCAACAACGTTTGTCAAATTTAGTGTACAAACCGCCATACTTAAACCAGTATTGCTTTAATTGATGGCAGGGTGTATGCACACTAGCTTTGACGCGATAAAGAAGAACTTGACGATGGTCACCCATCCAAATTTTGTCAACTGGCTCAACGGAAATTAATGTTCCACCCAGAGCAGCTATACAATCAGCAAATCTCTCAACGCAAGAATAATCTATAGTTTCAAATATAAAAAAGTTGCCTGAACAGATTAAATGACGGCTTCGTATCCAACATTGGAGCTTTTTCTGTGCTTTTGGTGGCAACATTTTCTGCTACAAATCATTTGAATCTGGTGCAATATTTTAAGTTCAACGAAAATTTGTGTAGGCTACTTAGCCATGATGTTAAGCACTGCAATCTATTTATGCAGGTGATCGCAACTGCTTGGCTGTCAGGGTTCTAGGTTTTGCTTCGTCGCTCATTTCTGATCTAGATACACACAGATTTTGAGATAAAGGGAAGTTGCTAAACAAAGGAATCGGCATATCAAAACTGTAGATTAAAAAATATTCAACGATTAATTTTTCTTATTAAGGAGGTTTTTGTAAATTACTTCATGAGATCGGGGAACTAGGGAACAGAGAATGGAGAACAGGAGTTGTTTATAAATGATTTAGCATTGCTATAGAATAGAGAATTGCATAGCAAAAGTAAGGAAATGAGTCAGGAAATTGTAAAGAAATCGGAAAGAATTGGAGAAACTTAGAAATTGTTACTTTTTGCAATATTTTTTTAAGCAGAGTTCACAGCTTGCTTTAAACATGCTTTTATAATTTAAAAACGATGCTATGCGAATTCTCTTGGTTGAAGATGATGTAGGTCTTGCCGAAACCTTGGCAGAAGCCCTTGCAGATCAGCGTTATATTGTTGATGTGGTAACAGATGGCGAAACAGGTTGGAATCAAGCCAAAATTCTGGATTATGATGTGCTACTGCTGGATGTGATGTTGCCAGAACTCGATGGAGTGAGTCTATGCCATCGGTTGCGATCGCACGGCTACAGTATGCCTGTCTTGATGCTCACTGCCCGTGATACAGTTTGCGATAAAATCACTGGACTTGATGCGGGGGCAGATGACTATGTTGTCAAACCAGTAGATCTGCAAGAACTATTTGCCCGAATTAGAGCCTTACTTCGTCGCGGAAATGTTTCATCAACGCCGATTCTGGAATGGGGTGATTTAAGCCTCAACCCCAGCACCTATGAAGTGAGTTACAGGCAAAAAATGATACACTTAACGCCAAAAGAGTATGGTCTTTTAGAGTTGCTGCTGCGGAATGGTCGTCGTGTCCTCAGCCGCAGCGTGATTATTGAACATGTGTGGTCTCTAGAGTCTCCCCCGGAAGAACAAGCTGTGAAGGTTCATATTAGAAGTTTGCGTCAAAAGCTCAAAGCCGCTGGTGCTTGTGAAGATTTGATTGAAACAGTTCACGGCATGGGCTACCGTCTTAAGCAACTGAGTTAATGAGGAGTTAACAGACATCAGCTGCTAACTAACTAATGACGAGCAGAAATTGTAGGGAGCCATAGCATCCCAGTGGATGACTTCTTCCAACAAGGTTTGATATCCGAGTGTATTCGGGTGAAGTCCGTCGTTACTTAAGCGTTTAGCTCTCCAATTTTCACTGCACTCTATCCATTTCTGGAAAATATCGAGATAGGGAATTCCTCGTTTGACACAGGCAAGTTTGGTTGCCTCTTTATAGCGATACTGATCGCCATGATTGTAGTAAAAACAATCTAGAAATGGCATCTTGGTTTCATCAACAGGCACCATACCGACAAAGAGTACAGGACATAGTTGCTGTGCTTGATCGAGTAATGAAGCGATTTGACATTCAAAAACGTCAAATTCGGTGTAATTTCGACCATTTAGATGACCTAACCGTGCTGAATCATTCACCCCTACTGAGAGAATAATTAAGTCGGGAACCTGGTTGCGTAATTCACCCCGATGACGAAATTCAACTTCTAGTCTTTGCGCTACTTGCTGAGTGCGATCGCCCCGTACACCCAGACTATATAAGGTATGACCTGGACTCGTCGGTAACATCCACCATCGTCGCAGTTGTTCGACCCATCCTCCTTTTTCTGGATCGCCGAATCCATAAACCAAGCTATCCCCGAGAGCAACAATTTTCATGGGTTGACAGTGATTGGATACAACTGACGACTGCATTGCAGAAGGTTTAACAAAGAGCTGCATTTTCAAAGGTCAAATTTTATCTTTTTCAAAGATTCTATACATTTTTACATGATTAAAGATGATATTTAATTACTTTTTTGAGCAAAAGCTTGTTACTCACTTGATTAAGTGTATTTTGCTACCTTAATTTGGTCAAGTCAAAATTTCAATTTTAATTGAAATTTTGCTACACAATTTGGATATTCATTTTAAGGTGATTGATTTAACACCCACTTCCACCATTGCTGAACAGAACTTAGGGCATTTAAGCGATTGATCCCAGGCGCACGAACAGAAGCAAGAGAATCCATAGCTTGCAAGGCAGAGTACTGCAGACCGAGAAAGCTGTCAACAGGTGCATAGGAACCACCATGAGTGATTGCTCCAGCTGCATACATTTGACCTTTGCCATTACGCATTTCTACTAGCTCAAAATTGTTTGCTACTGATAACCTTCCTAAGTGATTCAATGATAAGTTGTAATGAGCGACCAAATCACTGAGCAAGGGACTGGTCTCTACTTTGGCATTTAGCCCAGTAGCATCAATAATAAAATCAGCGTCTAAGGTCATCTGCCCAAAGTCTTTTTGTTGTATGTGTGTAATGGTGCGGTTTTGAGAATCGCGTTCTACTTTTCGCACCTCACCAAACTCAACTCTATACCAGCCTTCTCGTAACCCTTCTCCAAGAATACGCTGCCAGTCATGACGATCAGCTGTAGTTGTACCACCCCAATCTGATAGTAGGCTTTTGCGCTCATCAAGACTGGCCGTTTCTAGGATTTCCCGCAATTGACCACCCCAGCAGGCTTTGGGCCAGTTAAACGGTTGAAGTTCATAATTATTTATGACTTTACGTTGTGCTTTCTGGAATTTATTACCTTGAAGCTTGCGCGATCGCATCAAATGCAAAATGATGATATTTTTATTTCGTTGTCGTGCTTCATAAAGACGTTGCACAATCCGAGAAGCCACAATTCCACGCCCTCGGATTAACACCTTACCACCTTGTTTCTCTAACTGCTCATAGACATGATCGTGAGCTTCATACGCATTCACCACAGACTTCATGTCCTGATATTTTTGTCTATACGCCTGTAAATCTGGGAGAAACTCGATTGCTGGATAGCCAGTTGCCAAATGTAAATAATCAGCAACTAGAAAAGCATAATTTCCTTGTCCACGGGAATATGCCAAGCAATATCTGCCATCGTCAGTTTTGCGTATCCCCCGCACTCGTCCATAGCGATAAATTTGTTCCCAACCAATGCGCTTTGCTTCTCGATCTATGGAATCAAAAACATTACCTGCACGTGGAGTATAAGTTTCAGCAAATGTCGGTTCAGCAAAGACTTGCCACAGGTATGTCAAAGCAGTGTTCAGCCGCCCTTTAGTGAAGTCATGCCAAGCTTCCCGTAAAGCATAACTAGGCCAAGCCCAAATATTATCAGGACAAGAGTCTGAATTGGAGCGTAGTCTTTCATGTAGAGGAATTTGTGAATTGAGGCAGAGGCGCTTATATCGGGCATAAGGCTCCTTGTCCAATCCTAACGCGACAATTTTTTCTGGACGAACACCCCATATTCTCAACAAATCTGCCCAGATAAAGCTACCAAGCCCTGCACCAATAGTGGCATAATTGCACTCATCCACCCTGTAGCCTGTGGCATGTAATGCCTGCACAGAAACTTTTAACTCTCGGAACACTGGTGGAGGAAAATTCCTACTCACTGATATTATTTGTTGGGGTGGAGGTAAGGTCGGGTCTGGTAAATTTGTATCAGGATTAAACTGGATATTGGAATTGGTACTGTGAGCAGGTGCACCAGCCGTAAAAGTAAGAGTAATTAAATAGGGTCCAAGCTGGAAAGTATCACCATTGGCTAAAACAGCACGACTCTGACGCTCACCATTCACAAAGGTGCCGTTGGCGCTATTTTGGTCAATAATAATCAACTGGTTTTGCTCCCAGTCAATAAGAGCATGATAACGAGAAACCTCATTACTATTGAGCAACATACGAACAACAGGCTGTCCTCTCATTTCTACAGGCATTCGGGCAAATTCTCTCCCAAAAGCTATAGGCACACTCAACCTTGGTTGTCGCCGTTCACCAGTTGCAGGATCTTCCCAAGTTAATTGAATTTGATTATTAGTCATCTGATGAATGATTAGTAGATATCTTATATAACAATCTGTGTATGAGTTGTAAAAATGAAAAGTCTCAGAATCCCGGTTTCTTCAAGAAACCGGGATTCTCATTTTTCTATAATTCCTAACTCCTAATTCTTAACTAATTGTCTGGTGCAACCACAACACTTGCTGCAGCAGCCAGAGAAGTCCCACACCAAGGACAACCAACTTGCAGATATTCAGGAGAGGAAACCTTATGACATTTTGGACACTCTAAACCATAAACACCTTGTTGTATGGGAGGTGTTGCAGGATTTTGATAAAATCCGACTTGAAAATGTGGCTGTTGCTGAGCAATTGGTGTAGCTATTTGGGGATTTATGAGTGGTGATGGTGGTGACAAAATAGTTGCTGGAATACTACTCCCTGAAATAGCACTCACTTTAAGTTCCTGTTGTCCTAAATATATAGTGCTACCTTCGCTCAAAGGGAGTTCACCCTGAACCAGTTGTCTTCCATCTACAACAGGAGGGTTTTGCTCTCGTAAGTTCCTCACAACAAAGCGTTGCTGCTGTGAGTGAAAATAGATTTCGACGTGCAGGCCTGACACGGTAGGGTTACTTAAAACAATGTCACACCGAAGTGGGTCACGACCGATACGGACAGTACCAGAATTTTTACTGAACTGTTGATCATAAATTTGCTGAGTCTTTTCTTGGCCTGCATCGTGCCACTTTAAAGTTAGTGCGTTCATCGTTTTAACCCTGCAACTCTTCTTTAGCTACTTCAACATTTTCCTGTGCGATTCCTAACACGACTCAGCAGGCGTAAGCAACTATTTATCAAAAACTGAAAACAAATTTATACTGTAGAACATAAAAAATTTACATTCTTATTTGGAAGACGCTAGCTTATCAGCAATACGTGTAGTTTCTGGTAGGCGATATTTTGGGGTACAGCGTAATACATAGTCAATAGCTGTAGGCAAACTGACTTTATGGCCACTGGAAACATAGACTGGTTTAACACCTATGCGCGTCCTTAAAACAGCTCCAATGGTTTCATTTTTATGTATAAGTGGTTGCCAACTACCTCGTACATCCGCCAAGTCTTTATGCTTACCTATTAGCAATGATTTTGCTACACCAATTGTTGGTATATCTATCAACAATCCTAGATGACAAGCTATCCCTAATCTACGAGGATGTGCGATTCCTTGACCATCACATAATATCAGGTCGGGTATGATTGTTATCTTTTCTAGTGCGTCCAGTATTGCTGGTATTTCACGAAATGAGAGGAATCCAGGGATATAGGGAAATGTTGTCGGACGTCTTGCTAAGCTCGTTTCCTGTAACTGCAGATCTGGAAAGCTCAGCACTGCCACAGCCGCACGGCTAATTGTGCCATTCGCTTCAAAACCCATATCTACACCAGCAACATACTGTACGGGTTCTTTGAGTTGATCTTGGGTAATGACTTCTGCTTGTAACTTTTCTTGGATAGCTATGGCGTCCTCAACAGTGAGAGGCCAAGCATGACGTTGATGAATTTTCATAAATTTTAGAGCTTCAATTGAAAAGTCTTAGTTTTACCCAAGGGTTTATTTATAGATAATCTATTGTTTTTGATAAATACTTATGTGATGATTTTTTACAGATCAAAAATACAGTATAATCATTAGCTTACTGTAGGTTTTAAAATTCGTGTGAGGAGTAATAATGAAAGTACATCTGCTAGCTTGTGCTAGTGGCGTGAGTCTGCTATGCTTGCTAACTGGCTTGTCACCCTTAAAAGCATCTGCCTCTTCAACATCAGACTCTAAATCTACCCCCTCCATATCCCAAACTTCATCTAACCAAAGAGACAACACTCTCGGCGAAAACAATGTCTCTGAGTCCTCTGATCAAACATCTGACCAAACGAAAGATCAAGTAACCTCTGTATCGCAACTTTCAGATGTGCAACCAACAGACTGGGCTTTCCAAGCACTGCAATCTTTGGTTGAGCGCTATGGTTGTATTGCTGGGTATCCAAATAGTACTTACCGAGGAAACCGAGCGTTAACTCGCTATGAATTTGCTGCAGGTTTGAATGCTTGTCTGGATCGCGTTAATGAATTGATTGCTACCGCAACAAGTGACTTAGTCAAAAAAGAAGATTTAGCCACACTTCAAAAACTCCAAGAACAATTTGCAAATGAGCTAGCTTCTCTACGAGGTCGTGTAGACACTCTAGAAGCGCGTACTGCCCAATTAGAGTCTCAACAGTTTTCTACCACGACAAAACTGAATGGTGAAGCAATTATTGCTGCGGTTGGTGCTGGCGGCGGTGCTCGTAACTCATCTGACCCCAATGCGATCATAGTGGATCGAGTACGGTTGAATCTTACCACCAGTTTTACAGGTAAAGACTTATTGATTACTGGGCTGCAAGCTTATAACTTGGGGGGTGGTGCTAATAGTATTGGTGGTGCTTTGGGCTTAGTACCAAGTGGTCCTTTACAGGCTCTGAGTGCTAGCAGTGCGCGCTTGAGTTTTGAACCCCAATTTCCTGGTCTCAATGTTTCCAACCTATCTTCTGTTGGTGCTAACTCTGTTAACCTTTACAAGCTGGCTTACATATTTCCAGTCGCTAAAAGTCTGACTTTGTTTGCTGGACCTCGGGTTGAGTCTACAGATGCTTTTACGGCAATCACCCCTTTTGCAAATGAAGGACAAGAGGCGATCTCGCGTTTTGCAGGCTACAACCCTGTGGTTCGTCTCTCAGGAGGTACTTCTGAGGATGGTCTAGCATCTGCTGTGGGATTTATTTGGAACATCTCAGACGCAGCAAATTTGGCAGCTTTTTATGCTAGCGTTAACGCTTCAATTCCATCCAAAGGTCCTGATGTCGTTCCAGGAGTTTCTAGTACGCCACTCGGTGCAGGCTTCTTTAGTGGTAGTAGTATCGAGGCTTTACAATTGACCCTCAAGCCTACCAAAAGTTTAGATATTGGTCTGAACTACGCCCACAGCTATCATGAACTCAATATTCTGGGTACAGGATTAGTTGCTAAGGATGTTGGTGCAGCTTTGCCTGGGGTGAGTGCTGGAACACCAGTCCAAATCAACTCGGTTGGTGCGACATTGACTTGGCGATTCGCCCCAAAAATCGCTTTCTCCACCTACGGTTCAGCATTCTTTGTTCAAGATGCTTCCAGTCGTGTTGATGCTTCCACGACTTTTACTAGTTGGATGGCAGGTTTTCATTTCACAGATCTCTTCCACAAAGGTAACAATGCAGGTATTATCTTTGGACAACCTCTATTTGTCAGTGATGCTAGTGGTGCTGCCCGTCTTCAACTTCCAGGTGAGCGCAGAACAACTCCTTACCATTTAGAGGGATACTATCGTTTTAGAGTGAGCGACAATATCAGCATCACCCCTGGAGCCTATGTCCTCTTCAATCCTGAAAGTGACAGTAGAAATCAAACAACAACAGTGGGTGTACTCCGTACCACTTTCACTTTCTAAGAATAGTGACGTTCTCCCACCGTTAACCCTTACGGGTATAACGGGGGCTTCTCAAGATTAAAATAGAGATAGTTGCTCTCCAAAATAACCCCAAGCTTCCGGCTTCAATGGCTGGGCATCCCCTAAGCCTCCACCGGCAGACACGATAAGTCCCACCGCGTTTAATGCACGCTGTAAAATATTACGAGCGGCATTCTCGTCTCTATCCAGCACTGCACCACATTTATGACATTCGTGGGTACGGATAGATAGTGTTTTCGGTACTTTTGCACCACAATTTGAGCATTCCACCGACGTGCCATAGGGGTTTACTTTAACAACATGGATGCCGCGTTTGACCGCCACTGCAACAAGTTTGTCAATGAAACTTCCCCAAGCAACATCTAGGATTGATTTACCCAAACGTGTACGTGCTAGACCGCGAATATTTAACGCTTCAACTGCGATTAATTCATACTGTTTAACTAGTTTGTGCGCTGTGTTGTAATGAAAATTTTCCCGAATTCTACCAACACGTTGATGAATTCGAGCTATCTTGTTCTGTTGCTTTTTGTAGTCAACAGAGCCTTTTTGTTTGCGTGCTAAAAATCGTTGCTGACGGGATAAGTGTTTTTGTGCATTCCTGTAAGGCTTTTGTACTGGTACAGTTTGACCATCCGATGTGGTGAGAAACTCCTTTAAACCCACGTCCACGCCAACAACTGATTTAACATTGTCCAATGGTAGTAGTTCGGGAACTGAACTATCCTCGATTTGCACACAACAATACCAGCCATCTGCTTTATAGACTATAGTGCATGTTTTTAACGTAAAACCGTCGGGTATGGGTCGATGCACAATTACTGGCATCTGTCCGATTTTTGACAGTTTCAATACACCGTTATTTAAGAATGCTCCAGCCTTTGCACAGTTCATTCGTGGATAGACAAACGAGCGTAACTCGCCTTGTTTTTTGAACTTTGGTCGCCCACCACGTTTACCCGATTTATCTGGAAACAACCACCGCTCCCAAGCTTTATTAAGTCGTTGCAAGTTGACTTGCTGTGACTCCGCGTAAATGTTTTTGTATTCTGGGAATAGTTCTTTTGTTTCCTTTAAAGCAGCTTGTTGGGTGTAGTAGTTAACTTTTTCTGGAACTTCTCCAATCGGTTCACTGACGATGGAACATCTATCAATTGAACACCTAGTGCTGCGCAACCAATCTAAACGTTGCCCTAAAGCATAATTCCAGTGACGGCGCAGCAGTTCTAGAATGTGCAACATCACTGTTTCTTGTTCGGGACTTGGCTTAATTCGGTAGCAGTAGGTTAGTATCATAAATAGAAGTATAGCATTTATTGTCTACAAATGCGCGATAGTTATGAAAGAGGTTTTCGCTCTGTTTACACTCTTATCGTCCACACAGTTTTTGTGACAAAATACCGACGTAAAATAATTAACGCTGAAATACTGAGTCGATTAAAAGAAATATTTCAGCAAACATGCGAAAAATGGGGGTGTCATCTTAAAGAGTTCAACGGTGAAGCAGATCATGTTCACATGTTGATTGACTTTCCTCCACAAGTTCAAATTAGTAAATTAATTGCTAATCTAAAAACTGTTTCCAGTCGTCTTATCAGAAAAGATTTTGCGACCCATCTTGAGCGTTACTATCGTAAACCCGTGTTCTGGACTGGTTCCTATTTTGTAGCAAGTTGTGGCGGCGTTACTATTGAACAGTTAAAAAAGTATGTCGAGCAGCAGTCATCCCCTAATCTATAATGATTCGCTACGCTCAATTATTTATTGTGCGGTAATTCCCCACCCGTTAACCCCTGCGGGGTATAACGGGCGACCCCTTACCGCATTAAGTTGGAAAGATAATTCACGACAACATCATCAATCACTATTGAAAACCCCGGTTTCTTCAAGAAATCGGGGTTCTTATGAGATTCAATAGCCAAGTAAGTGATTTTTGGCTACAATAAACAGCCATGATACAGTAAAACGCTGTAAACGCTCTGAGATATAACAGAAAGCATCTTTACGTCTACGCTGTTGTTGTTTAGTGGTGCAAACAGCCATTCACTCAAGTCAAACAGAGAACTTGCGAGATGAAAAAGTCTGGATCGCCTTTGTGGTTTCCTAACCTTGTTTCGTGGTTAAGAGCCTTAACGCTGTCTGTGCTGATTGCTGGACTACTATCCATCATCAACCACAATAACAGCATGTTAGTATATGCCTCTAAATGGTCCAATAACCCAGAATTAGTAACAATCTTGTTGATATTGTTACTACTATCTCCTATACCTGCGATCGCTCTTCTTCATCACTTTTTCCTCAGTCGTTTTATCCCCACTATTCCAGGAGAAAGGATGAGAAAACAGCAAGGACTACTTCCTGGACTGGTTAGCTGGTGGGAAAGTTTATATGGTTGGTTAGTGTTTGTCTTATCTGCTTTGATTGCAACAGTATTTTGCACTCCTTTCATACCACTGTTTAAGCTCAACTACAAAACAATCATTTCTACTTACAGCCATTCTTTCCAATATATAGAAGCGATCTTTATATTAGTTTGGTTGCTCAATGCTGCTTTGTTTTATCAGATTGAATATTTAGTAAAGCTGCGTTTTGTTTTTGGTGAACCTCTGATTCCGATACCAGAAAACCAACCAAGCAATCCATCAGTAGATATTAATAATAATCCTACACAAACTGATATAGATAAAACACAAATTCAAACACAAACTCAGACTAACGAGCAACCTATTAAAAACAAACAAACTATTTTTAACTTCTTTGCTAGACAGAAAAATTTACCGAAAAAAATATTCATAATTATTCTAGTTCCTCTGGTAATTTTGTGGTTATATTTATTTGCTAAATTGCCAGAAACGAAGCAAGCTATATCGACAAATTTAGCCTTAAAAAATTCCTCATTTATCTCAGAATTGACCGGAACCAAATCTAAATCACCTGAGTTACCACCGAAAAATAGTACACTAACAACCCGACCTAGGTCACTTGATCTACCACTGACAAACGATCCATTGGCAACTAAATCTCAATCACCTGAATTGCCACTAACAAATGATCCATTAGCAACTAAATCCAAGCCATCTGAGTTGCCACTGACAAACGATACTTATGAAAAAGCGATTAAACAAGGTAAGCGTGCTGCAAAGCTTTCAAAAACAGCACAATCTTACAATGAATGGAAAATAGTGGCAAACAAGTGGAAACGCGCAATTGATCTCCTGGAGGCTGTACCACTTTCCAGTCCCAACTATGCAATGGCTCAGGAAAAAATATTACAATATCAGGCCCATTTAGATTTTGCAAGGCAAAATGCTGGCGGTGGAAATTTGGAAAGGAAATCATCGCAAGAAGCTAGATAGCACGACTGCTTCCTAGCTACCATAAAACAAGGGAAACATTTCGAAGTCTTCACCTGTGATTGAGGAAGCAAGCTATGACAGGAAGAACGACGCGGCGTGATTTTATCATGACCAGTGTTGCTATTGCTGGTGGCATAGTAGGAACTGCTACCTTGCACCAGAATTCCGGTAATACTGCTACACCACCAGGAACAATGCCAGAACGAGTATTGGGACGCACGGGTGTCAAAGTCCCGATCTTTGGCTTAGGTGGAGCTGGTCAAACGCCGCTCTCCAAGGAAGGACAAGAAAAAGATGCCACGGCTATTATAGAAAAAGCACTTGAGCTTGGCATTCGTTACTTTGATACGGCTGCTGATTATGGACCAAGTGAAGATTATTTGGGAAAAGTTTTACCACCATCGCGCTCCAAGATATTTTTAGCCAGTAAGACAGATAAACGAGATCGGGATGGTGCATGGCAAGAACTAGAGCGATCGCTCAAACGTCTTAACACGGATCATCTTGATCTGTGGCAATTGCATCATGTGTCCTCACGCGAAGAGCTTGATAGCATCTTTAGTTCGTCTGGTGCAATTCATGCGTTAGAAGAGGCCATACAGCAGAAATTAGTCCGATTTGCTGGTATTACAGGACACCATGAGCCACAGGTGATTGCTGAAGGACTGCGTCGCTATCCCTTTCACACAACCCTGATTCCAATCAATGCTGCTGATAAACATCACCCCCGTCCATTCATCCCTGTAGTCCTACCACTAGCACGGCAAAAAAACGTAGGTGTGATTGCAATGAAAGTTCCGGCTTATGGTCGGTTGTTCAAGCCTGGTGGATTGTCAGGGATGCACGAAGCTTTGGGATACAGTCTCTCTCAACCTGGAGTGAATTGTTGTATTGTGGCAGCTGAAACACCCACACAATTAGAACAAAATGTCAAGACGGCGCATGCATTTCAACATCTAACAAATCAGGAGCTAGCTGCTATTGAGCAACGCACTGCTAGCATCTGGGAAGATAGCACATTCTTTCGAGCTTGGGGCTAATAACGTTTCACTTTTTTCTCAGTCTTGGTTCAATAACATGTGGATCTACAACATAGTATTTAGCAGCTTCCGGCATGTTAATAGTTAGTAATTCCTCACTTCCTAAATCTTTTGGAATGACTGGTTTATATGGCTTGACATCTAGAGCTTTTATGAATTCTAATGCGACTGCTTTAGCTAATAAGGGAGGGACAGAGTTTCCAATTTGCCTAAATCCATGCCATTTTGTTACATGAAATCTAAACCAATCAGGATAAGAATGTAAACGTGCAGCCTCTCGTACAGTGATACATCTTGGTGTAAATGGATGTATTGGTCTAGGAGAAGTAAAAGCACCTCTATTACTGGGAGTTCCAGCTCTAAGCGTATTGCAGATTCCTTCTGGATCAAGTTTATAAAAGCGGCTTATTGGTTCTGTTTTGCCATAGGGAGTAGATTCAAATCGTTTGATGGACTCTAAGGTATGCTTGGTTCTTAAACTTGAAGTCAGTATTCTAGAGTTGTAACTACGCTCATATGAATAGTCATAATCTACAGAACAAAGACTGCGTAGGGTTAGAGCGTAATCACTCGGTTTCCCAAACTCAGCTAACACCCAATCTTTTTGAAAGAGATCTATATAATTTTCAACTTCAGGTAGGTCTTGGATTGCATCTAAAACTGTAGGACTTGATGGGAGTTTATTAGCAGAACTCGATTTCCTTAGTTTGGCTGGTTTAGTAATTGGGACTGGGTAATTTGGTAATTCTAAATCCCGACGACAACCTAGCAGAAATAATCTTTCTCGATTCTGTGGCACTCCATATTCAGCAGCGTTTAAAACTTTGTAATCTTTACAGACTTTATAACCTTTTTCCTCAAATTGATTGATGATTTCTATAATAAATTCTCTGTGTTTACCAACAGTCATTCCTTTGACATTTTCCAAAACAAAAAATTTCGGTCGCAATTCTAAAACTAGCCGAATAAAATGGAAAACTAGAGAATTTCTTGGGTCTTCCAAAGAACGTTTACCTATCAATGAGAAACCTTGACAGGGAGGTCCACCAAATACAACATCTATTTCTTTATCACCAATAGATGAACGATTTCTAATTTCTTGTCCTGTAGTGTCCACAACACTTTTACAAAGAATACTCCAGAAAGGAAAATTGAATTCGTGTATGGCACAGTGAATCGGATCAATTTCAACAGATGCTAATACGTCAAACCCTGCTTTCTCAAAACCAAGAGTCATTCCACCAGCACCAGCAAACAAATCAACAGCTATTGGTCTTTCTTGCTTGTGTTTGTGAATCATCTCTGCTTGATTTGAGCCCTAAATGATAAATAAAGGAAAGGTAGGTTGACAGGTCCTCTAAGGTAGATTCTTATCTTGAAGCGTTTTAAATAAAATTAGGAAGCATTTGTAAAATTTCTTTGGCAGCGCGATCGCACACTCCTACTTCTCCTATAGACCGACGCATTTCTTGATAGTCTGCCTTCATTTGCTGTTGGCGGTTCTGATTGAGTAACAGTTCTAGAGCCGCTTGAGTAATATTCTCTGGTGTTGCTTGTTCTTGAATAAACTCTGGCACAATTTGCTTCATCACCATGAGGTTAACTGGTGAGGCAAAGGGGAAAGAAACTTTCAAGACATTGCGACCAATCCAGTAAGTAAGAGGGTTAAGCCGATAGAGAACAACCTGTGGTACCTTTAAAAGTGCTAATTCTAAGTTGACAGTACCAGATTTAGTAATTGCCAAATCAGAACCAGCCAGAACTTCTTGTTGTTTTCCGGAGACGACGGTAGCCCGTAGACCATATTGCTGTATGGCTTGCTCAATTGGTGTTCGATAAATTTCTAAAGACAGCGGAATCCAGTAATGTATCTGAGGTAATTTCTCTTGAATAACTTGAGCAGCCTGAAACATGACTGGCAGGAGGTATTTGATTTCTTGACTGCGGGAAGCAGGCAAAAGCGCTACGCTGAGCGTATCCTCCCCAATCCCTAGTGTGGCACGCGCTGCCTGTCGGGTTGGAAAATTTTGGACACTATCAACCAATGGATGACCTACCCAGGTGACTTTTGCTCCTTTGTTTTGGAAGTAATGAGCTTCCCCTGGAAAGATTGCTAACAACTTGTCACTAACGCTGATGATACGGGTCGTGTCCTGAGGTGTGATTGGGCACACCCATACTTGGGGAGCAATATAATATACCACTGGGACTTTTGGAAGATGGCGACGAATATAGTTGCCGATCGCTAGATTTGGTCCCATGTAGTCAATTAATACGACTAAATCGGGTGGATTTTGCTTGAGATAAGCGATCGCCAGCCGCTGCAATTGAAGAGTTGGCAGAATATAAGGCAGCGATTCGAAAAGACCAAAGGAACCAATATGAGTCGTATTGCCAAGCAAAGTCGCACCAGATGCTGCCATTTCTTCGCCGCCTAGCGCTACGATCTCTAATTTTAATCCAGATACAATCGCTTGACGCTTGAGTGCAGCAATCAACAACGATCCTTGTAAATCGCCAGACACTTCACCAGTGCTGATAAATATGCGCATGTTTCATTGAGAGTTAGGAGTTAGGAGTTATACCAATTCACCATAAACTTGATAGGCTTGGCAACTAGGGAGACAAGGAGGACAAGGAGGACAAGGGGATGGATTTGTATCAAGAATTTAGT
>JAJPJF010000485.1 GCA_021324415.1 Nostocales cyanobacterium Centralia_MAG_434 | reverse complement strand
GGCCCTTCCACATCCAGACACAGCACCTCAAAGCTAATGCCCTTTGTAGTGTATTCAGGTTCGCTAATAATCATCCAGTCTTCGTCAGTCAAATGCCGAATGATATCACCTTCGGTCAACTGGTCAGCGCGAATGGTGGTTGTCTCTTGTGTCATGATAGAAATAATCCTTTAATCAAAGGGTTTGTAAGAGAAGGCGATTAGTGCTTGGTCGTGCGATCGCCTTTCTCTATGATTCTAAGTATAGCACTATACGCTACATAAATAGCATTTGATGCTTAATAACTAGTGTATTTGTGCTTATGAGGCATTGGTAACTCACCTGGCGCTATGCTAGTAGCATAAGTTGCTATTAGATTTCATGAGAAATAGTGATGAATGCAGTGTTAAATCCACCAAAAGTAAGCAGAGTTCGTTGGAAACTAAGAGAAGTAATGGCTAAGCGAAAAATTACAAACAAAGCGCTAGCCAATGAGTTAAAGGTTCACCCAACTAGCATTTCTCGACTGAAAACCCAGGATGTGTTACCTGAAATTGGTGGGGAAGTGTTATGTCAGCTAATTAATGCAATCAACAACCTAAGCGCAGAAGGTTTTGGCTACTGCACTTTATCAGAACTGATTGAGCTTGTTCTTAACGATGAACAGTGCAAACCCACATGAAGGGTTTTCGCAATAACTTAAGTACTAAGTACAACAGAGACTATCAGCAATGACTGTGAGCTAAAGCCCAATCGCACCTTTACACGATTAACTTAGGCTAAAGCAAGACTTGCTGTTATAAAATGCCAACTTCTTCTCTTTAGTTCTAAATTGAGTGTTGCAATAGCAATCAAGTAAAAACAACATGCTTACATCTAATGTCAAGAATTAACCTCTTTACCCAAGTTTTATCGTGACTCGAAAGATTTTGATCCTGTCTGCAAATCCGAAAGCTACCTCACGATTGCGCCTAGATGAAGAAATAAGAGAAATTAATGATGGATTATCTCGAGCTAAGCATCGGGATCAGTTTGAACTTGTCCAGAGATGGGCAGTGCGTCCAAGGGACATCCAGCGAGCTATGTTAGAGTCAAATCCGCATATTGTTCATTTTGCCGGACATGGAGCAGGAGAAGAAGGACTAATTTTTGAAGATGAAGCTGGCCAACCCAAGTTTGTGACTACACCCGCTTTAGCCGGGTTATTTCAGTTATTTGCTGATCAAGTGGAGTGTGTAGTACTGAACGGTTGTTACTCTCAAGTCCAGGCTGAGGCTATTTCTGAACATATTCATTATGTCATAGGTATACAGCAAACAATTGGTGACAAAGCGGCAATCTCCTTCGCTGCGAGTTTCTATGATGCCTTGGGAGCAGGTCGTCCTTTTGAGTTTGCATATAAGCTTGGTTGTAATGCTATTCAAATGGAGGGAATTCAGAAGCATTTAATACCAATCTTAATTAATACTAAGAAGCCTAAAATTTTAGAAAAGTTAGTGTACGACAGTCAAAAAGAACCAGAATTTTATCAATGGTCTCTTTATTCAAGTGTTAGTGGATTTAGACAAAGAGTCAGGCTAATTGAGCGTGTACCTGATGGAGCAATTACCTTTGAAATTAAAGCGCTTGCTACAGAATCCGTAGGGGTAAATAAATCACTTCGGATATTAAAAGGAAGAATCGAATTTGAATACAAGGTCGTTTTTTCAGAGGCGATACAGCCAAATGTATACTTCTGTATGATTCCAATGCAAGAAACAGGTATTGGTAGAACTGGTCTTATAGAAGTAGGAACAAATATCCAAGCTGATCCTCAAAATCCCTATTCACCGTATAGAAAACGCTTTTATGTTCCCATGGAATATTATGGCGAAAATCATTGGTATCGAGCAAGTATCTCTTTTGACTTCAGCCAAATACCAACAGCTTTTTACAGCATATTTGCACCTAGAATTAACGAAGGTTGCGGTAATCCTGCTCCTGCTCAGCTTCTTACAACCAATTTTCGAGCATTTTCTCTCGAATAAAAATGCCTTTATTTAATTATTGAATCAATAAACCGCACGAACTGTTGTTTTGTATAGTTTTAAGAGTGCGATCGCCCAAAGGACAGCAGCAAAGCTGATCGCTACCGTCTCCTTTGTATAATTCGTGCGCTCGCGCTCTTGTGTGCAGCTTACCAAATGAAGTTGGGTCAGGCGATTGTCCTTCAGGCAGTGCGCTTTGCGCGATCGCCATTCAGAACATTATGTGGAGATTTTTTTACTAACGTTAGATATGTTAGATAATGGAGACTCTCTGTTAGAGTTGATGAAAGATCAAATTGATAAACTCCTAATATCTGATGAAAAATTGCAAAAATTTCTTAGTTGGATTAATGAAAAATCTTGTTCTTTAAAAACTCCCTGTAAACCTGCTGCTATTCGATTTTTTTATTTCATCTTAATCCATACATTAACTCGTACCCGTACCTTGGATAACACGAGAAAACCCAACTAAATTCGCAATCTGACCCATGATTTAAGTTTTGCTCGTACCCTCGATTAAATCCATATTCACACCCCTTTTGCTTATAATCGGGCTTTTGACTTTGACCTCATCCATACCCTCGATTGTGCTCTTGAGCTCATCCATGCTTGTGACCTCAACGCCAATATCAATGTCATTTTCTTTTCTCAAGTTAACCGTACTATTAACCACAATCTTGGTTGTGCCTATACTTCTAACTTTAAGCTAAAGCGATCACTTCAACATTTTAAAGAGAGATTGCCCAGTTTAAAGGCAAATTCAGAAGTAAACAAGCGCTGGTGGCAAGAAAACGGTAAATCTTGGACTGAACAACTCAGAGCCGTAATGATTGAACACCGCAACATTGGTCATGATTGGCAGTTCACTGACGCTCAAAAAGAATTGCTGAAGCAGTATTACAATGCTAATAAGCTACTAGTCGATTGCCTTAACAGCGATTGTTACGTTAGCCGTGAAGTTCGTCAGGAGATTGAAGATACATTACTGCTGCCAGTGAAACGAATAGAGACGTAGCACGCACATTTGCACTTTTCACAATAGGGCAATATCTAGGCGTTAACCTTAAGCAACAAAACTCAGGCATTGGTAAGTCAGCTTGGCGCTGAAGTGTGAAGAGCAATAGGCGAAGTCCCGCCTTGAGCGATCGCATAGTGGAGCGAGCGCATTGCAGTTATCCTGGGGAATGCGCTCGGCTTTGTCGGTGTGCTTTGCTTGGGTCGCACACCAATAAAAAAACGATCTTATGACTGCGATGTTAGCAACTCGTCATCCAAAAACTTGAAAGTCGTGTTAGCTATAGTGAGGCGATTTCATATCGCGGCTGGCTTGTGCAACCACATCTCCATCAAACAGCTTGACCGTAAGACTGCCCCCTACATGTTTTGCTGTCTGCGCGAGAAAGCCCTCGGCGTAAGCCCTTGCGTTTTCAACAGAGTCGAACTCATAGAAACCACCTACCGTGTTTGTGTTAACACCACTCAGCCAAGTCTTCCTCAAGAGTCCTTTCTCCTTCTTCATCTCGGCATTGACCGAATGCCAATCCAGTTGGCTGAACGGTACTGATACTTGTACCTCAGCGTACAGAAAAACTTTGCTTAGATTCATTGACTTGCTCCATAGCTGGTTAATTGCAGTGAGGTCCGGACTCTCAACATCAATCTATGCTTCTGCTATCATTATGTCAATAATGCACTTTTTCGAAAGATACTCTCAAAAAGGAAAGTATGAATGACATCACATGAACGCTATACGATGTGTCCAGTTGATGCTGCACTTGCTCTAATGTCAGGGAAGTGGAAACCGCGTATTCTTTGGAAACTTCACCGCTACAAGGTTTTACGCTATAGTGGCTTTAAACGTGAGATGCCTTCTATTACCCATAAAATGCTTGCTCAGCAATTGCGGGAGTTAGAAAATGATGGTTTGATCATTCGTACTATGTATGCAGTCATGCCTCCAAAAGTAGAGTATCGGCTTTCAGATTTAGGTCAAACACTTGCTCCAGTCATTGATACTCTCACAACTTGGAGTCTTACCCATGAAACTGAAGTACGTGCAATTTTAGAGCGCAAGGAGCCTCCAGAAGTTGTGTTGTTACAATAGTTGAAGGACAGAGGAAAACTCTCCAGGCAAGAGTGCGACCCTTGCAAGAGCTTCGCGTCCCGGAGGGAACTAGCCCAGCAGCATCTCTCGCTGATTGACCTTTTATAATCGTTGCTCACCAACAGGTGAGATACAGCTTTTATCAGCTTTAATTATTGTTATTTGATAAAATTATTGCGACAACTTCACATTATTGAGGAAGAATCGAGATCTGATTGAAACAGCAAAAAAAACTAGAGCGGTAAAACTTGCTAGAGGAGCATACTTTCAAGTGTGGCCAAGTATTCCGAGGGGTTACGCCGGAATTGAAGCTGCTCAATTCTTGCGTTATGATGTTTTTTTAAATCATGACGTAGCATAGATAAGTCAGAAAAAGAAACTTGTGATAAATCTTCTGCTGTAAAAGAACGAAATTTAGTTGCAACAGCAGAAGCTAATTGGACTGCTCCACGAATAACAACTGATGAGGATGCAACTTTACGACCAGTACAACGACGTTGATGATGGCGTAAAACCCCAAAAGTCTGCTCTAAATCATTGTTGGTTCTGGGTAAATCCTCAACTTTATAACAATGAAAAAGCCCACACCAATAACTTGTTGTTATTTTAATAAAATGCTCTATACCTTGTGCTAGACTACCTAATAATTGTTTTTCTTTCGATATTTTCTGAAGTAAATCTTGATAATTTTGTTTCACTTCATCAGCAGATAAATCATCTTCATTATCAAGAATATCTGCGGCTTTATGAATCAACTCGTAAGCCGATTTAATTGGACTAAATAACTCTGAAGTTTGTTCAAGACCCTTAGAAAGAATCTGTTTGAGCTTGATTAATGGTTGCGGCAGTCTTTTTTTTCTCTACTTTTTGGAGACTTTGTTTTATTAATGTCAAACGTTCTTGTAGCTTTAAACCAGATGCGTCTAAAGGTGGGCGACCATCACTTGTTAATGATCCTCGCACTGCCAAGCAATACGAAATCACAACTGCTTCAATTTCTTGATCATCATCCCGTATACTATTTTCAATTTTTCGTATGCCTCGCACATGCTTTTTTAATTCCTTCTTTGCATGTCTGTCAGCCTCATAGATTATTTTGCTGGCCTCTTTTAAGTAATGAAAATGACATAACCCGTGAGCAATTCCAGGCAATGCCACCTCAACAGCTTTACGGATTGATTGTTGTCCATCACTGACAACTCCATCTATTGGTACATCTAGGGTATTTTTTACCTCTAGTAATAATGTTGCTAAATCCTGTGTTTTTGAAGATAGTAATGTTTTAGCAAGTAAAATTTCTCCTGATAAACAATCACGAATCACCCACAATACTTCGTGACCCACTTCTGGCTGCATCCCATCAATCGCTAATATCAATCGTCCTTGTTCTTTCGCTACTGCTTTCAGCCTCGAAACATTCCTCAACCATAACGAAACTAATTCGTCATATCTTGCTAGAAGGTGAGTCACGCTACGCTCGCTGATACATACATTTTTGGACTTGAGGTGAGCATGAACTTGTGGAACACTTCTATGCTCAAGGGTAACGTAATGCTCCTACCAACGCGATTACATCTAAGCCAAACTCAGCCAGGCGGTAGTACCCATGAACCTTCTTGATAGGAGTCGATATGCAATTCGATACCTCTGACACGACATATTTTGGCAACGATGAATTTTTAGTCTCAGTTGTACTACTCCTTTTAGAGTTCTTACGTGCCGAAGATTGTTGTACTCGTTCCACATTCTCTCACTACATTCTGGGCAGTACTTGTGTACGCATTCGAGTACTTCACAGTATGTCGCTTCAGGCTTGAGGTTTTTTCTTGCCATTGATGCAGCCGTTTTATCTGTAATCCTTACATTACAAGTTTTTTGGTCTTCTCTAGCAAGTTTTACCGCTCTAGAAAAAAACAAAGTAGATTCTTTCTATAAACTTAAGAAAAAAACATAGGGATTAGCCTAGCTTAATAAGAGGCCGTCAACTTGTTCAGCAAGATAGTTCATGTGTATTTATGTAATACAACTGAGATGATTGCAAAAAGTGACACTACTTACTAAATTTATGGTGATCGCCTAAAATAAAAGTATGTTTTTTGACATTTCCTGGTTGCCAGGACAGCTTGATCAGGTATTACGGTAACTCTAACCCCGCCACAAGCGGGGCTTTGTTTTGATGCTCCCCTTATGAAGCGAATTGGAATACGTGGATTCTTGTTTCATCAACCAGAAACTAATAAGTAGCCTGCAAAAGCGATCACACTTATTTAAAACACTTACTTGACAGGTACAAGTAAGTAAGTTTATCATAAAGGAAACTAAATATAAAAGAACCCGATGGCCGGGGGAAAATAAATGGCTAATTCTAAGTCCAAAGCATACAATCAAGTGCCCAGCAATTTTGTGATCGCTAGCAAGAAAACTAGTAAGAAAGCAGAACCAGTAAAGGAGACAAATATTTTAGATGTACTGCAACTTACCTCGGAAGAGAAGGCAGAGGTGGAAGCGGCAGTCAAAGCTAGCAACATTTTCTTAAATCAGCTCATCAAAGAAGGCTTATTGCTCAAAGCCAGAAAAATCAATACTGAGACTAAGCGACTCGAAGGATTAAGCCTTGAGCAACGTCGTCGAT
>JAJPJF010000100.1 GCA_021324415.1 Nostocales cyanobacterium Centralia_MAG_434 | reverse complement strand
AGCAATATTATTAATCTTTCCTGACATTCACCTAGATGAGACACCCAAGCTAATTGATGGTGTTCAACAAAAGCTTAAACCTTTTTTTGTTGAACAAGGACTGATGTTAGGGGAATTTCATAATCGGACAGAAACTCCTGGTTTGCACAACCCTAACTTTCGCCCATTACGTAGCCCTATTCCCCTCTTAGCCATTCGCTTTATGGTTGAATCTGACTTGCCTTTTCTTGAAGGTACAGATGATATCAGTTTACGCATTAGATATCTTGAAGCTTATTTACAGCGTTTTGAGAACAATGTAAGAAACCACTTATTAAGTCATGCTCGTCAGGCATTGGCGTTGGCACAAGCTCAACTTAAACAAGAAACTTTATTAGCATCAAATGGTAAGATTTTTCCTACATCTGTCTCAGATACGAGCGGATCAGTTCGCTCAGTTGTTTCTTGCCCATTTGCATCTCAATTTCTATCTAATAAATAAGTCAATTTAGGGAAATGGATACATACAAGAAAACTAGAGTTGAAGGGGTTGTGACGAATTCAAGGCAGCGAGTGCCAAAATTACATCTACCTAGTGTTGCACAACAGCAGCAATTTTTGATGGAGTGGAATCATACCCCAACAGAGTCTCTCCAAGATATGTGTATTCATCAGTTGTTTGAAGCTCAAGTAGAGCTGACGCCTGATGCTGTTGCAGTGGTGTATGAAAACAAACAACTTACTTATCGGCAGTTGAACTGCCGCGCAAATCAGCTAGCTTACCACTTGCGTTCCTTGGGAATTGGACCAGAAGTCTTGGTCGGCATTTGTATGGAGCGTTCCCTGGAGATGGTGGTGGGACTGCTGGGAATTCTCAAAGCTGGCGGAGCTTACGTACCGCTAGACCCAGCGTATCCAAGAGATCGCTTAGCCTTCATCTTAGAGGATACGCAAACCCCAGTGATGCTAACTCAACAAAAGTTTGTAGAGCGTTTACCATCTCATACAGCCCAAGTCGTTTGTTTAGACTCAGACTGGACACTGATTGCTCAGAATAGCCTTGACAATCTGATCTGTGAGGCGACATCTAATAATCTAGCCTATGTCATCTACACCTCTGGTTCTACAGGACAACCTAAGGGTGTCATGATTCCGCATAGTGGGATCTACAATCAGCTTTACTGGCGGCAAACAACCTTTAAATTAACTGAACAAGACAAAGTCTTACAAAACATTTCTTTTAGTTTTGACCCTTCTGTTTGGCAGATATTCTGGCCATTATCGTTTGGGGCACAGTTAATCATGGCACGTTCGGGTGGACACAAAGACGCCGCCTACCTTGTCAAAACCATTATCGATCTGCAAATCACTGTGATTGCGCTCGTGCCTTCTATGCTCCGCGTTTTACTACAACAGCAGGATATCGAGAATTGTAAATCCCTTAAACACATCACTTGTGGTGGTGAAGCTTTATCTGTTGAGATTATAGAGTGCTTCTTTAACAAACTAAATTTAGAAAATGTTTTGATCAATCTCAGGCACTCACAACATCGCTGGTAGCACTCTCTCAACAGGAGAGTGTTACGCTGTTCATGACATTACTGGCGGTATTTGGAACTTTGCTACACCGCTACACTGGGCAGGAAGAGGTCAATATTGGCTCTCCTTTTGCAGGTCGCGATCGCCTTGAGCTTGAAGAACTCATTGGCTTTTTTATCAATACTGTCGTTTTGCGACTGAATTTTTCTGGTCATCCTAGTTTTCGCTTGCTACTAAGTCGAGTGCGTGAGGTAGTATTAGGAGCCTATAAGCATCAGGATGTGCCGTTTGAGAAATTGGTGGAAGAACTACAGCCAGAACGAGACACCAGCCGTAACCCACTATTTCAAGTTTGGTTTAATATGCTGAACTTGGGGGATATCCAACTGGAGTTGCCTGAATTTGAGTCAACATCCTGGTGTACAAAAAACAGTGGCGATCGCACGAGAGGATATTTCTGGTGACAAGCAGCTACTAGCCTATGTCGTTCCTAAGTCAAAGCCAGTTTGCACCACTGAGAAACTGCGACACTTCTTAAAGGAAAAGCTGCCTAGTTACATGATTCCTACAGCCTTTGTCATGCTAGAGTCTTTACCTCTCACTCCCAATGGTAAGGTAGATCGACGAGCCTTACCAGTGCCTGAGGAAGTTAGGCAAGAAGAACAAACCTTTGTTCCTCCCCGCGATCATCTAGAAAGTCAACTTGTACAGATTTGGCAACAGGTTTTAGGCATCCAACGCATTGGCATCAGAGATAACTTCTTTGACTTAGGAGGGCATTCTTTACTGGCAATCAAGTTGTTTGCACAAATACAGACTCAATTTCATAAAAAACTGCCTATAACCACCCTCTTTAGGTCAGGTACTGTGGAAGCCCTTGCAAACATACTCCGTCAAGAAATAGAAAAGCCAGCTGATCATCAGGTTTTGTTTGCAAAGCAAGAATACTTAGAATCAACTTGGTCATCATTAGTAGCAATTCAACCCAATGGTTTTAAACCACCGTTGTTTTGTATACATGCTTTAGGTGGAGGAGTTTTGTGTTACCACAGTTTGGCACTACAGTTGGGGCCGGATCAACCAGTATATGGGCTACAACCACGTGGGCTCGATGGAAAAGAACCTCCACTGACGCAAGTAGAAGACATGGCTGCTCACTATATTAGAGAAATTCAGACTATTCAACCGAATGGTCCTTATTTTCTCGCTGGATACTCGTTTGGTGGTATGGTTGCCTTCGAGATGGCTCAGCAACTGCAGAGGCTTGGTGAGAAAGTGGGGTTGCTTGCAATGCTCGATACCTGCGTCCCAAAATCTAGCACACGATTGCCATTCCGTAAGCGAGTTCTCGTCCATGTAGATAATTTATTAGAACAAGGTCCTACCTACCTTCGCCACAAGCTTGCAGGCTGGAGTGAGCACGGCAAGCACAATCTCCGCGAAAAATATATGCATTTCTTGGGAATAAAAGAACCTTTACCTGAGGATGACAAGCATTTAGAGGTTATGGATGCTAATGTGCAGGCTATAAGTAAATATACTTTACAAGTCTACTCTGGTCAAATTGTACTTTTTCGAACTGACGATAAAAGTCGAACTGGAGCTGTAGGCGAACAATATGATCTGCAATTTGGTTGGGGTTCTGTAGTTTCTGGCGGAATTGAAATCCATTATATTCCCGGTGCTCACAATACCTTTTTGTTGGAACCCCATGTCCGGGTACTAGCAGAGAAATTGAAGGATTGCTTGAAAAAAGCTCAAATTCTATGTGCTATTAAGAAGTCTATATAAAACTTGATGTATTTAGCAATTGGGGAAGGGAGCAGAGGAGAAGAGGGAGACAAGGGAGACAAGGGAGAAACTTAATTCTTGTCATATGCCTGACCTTAACGAAATGATTGTTGATTCTCACAGATCTACTCACATGCTTATGCTATCTTTTCCGAGCCTTTACTTATTTTTGCAAGATATATACCAGTTAAAACTAGGAAAAATGCTAACCAATTGAGAGGAGTTAATTGCTCTGCAAAAATTGCCCAGGCAAGTAAAGCTGTGAGCAAAGGTTCAACGAGCATGAAAAGTGTAACAAAACCTGAAGAAAATCGCTTAAGATTATGAATTAGTAATCCCTGGCCTATCACTTGACAAAAAATTGCCAAACAAATAACGGCGCTCCAAGTTTGCCAAGAAGTTGGAAATAAGCGGTTCTCAGTAGTTAAGGTAACAAAAAAAGTAGAGCATACACTAAAGAAACAAGGCCATAATAATATAGTAGTTGTTGAAAATTTAGAACGAAGATGCTCCCGGACTAGATAATTGAGAGCATAGAAAATAGCAGAAAGTAGAGCCAAGAAATCACCTAAAAGTGAATCAACAGGTTCCTTAAGATCTTCAAAACTAATTGTAGCTACACCAATTATTGCCAACATCATTCCTAGCAAAAACTTATAATCAAACTTTTGCCCAAGGAATAGCCATCCACATAATGTCGCAAAAATAGGAGTTAAATTATGGAGCAAATTAGAATTGGCAACATTGGTTTGAGTCAATGATAAAGCCCAAAGAAGAAGAGTAGAAGTTCCTAAAAATGATGACAAAAGGAAAATTCCCCAATCTTTTAACTTAATGACTTCATTAGGTTTAGATGAATTATCAACTTTAGTTTGAATTCCATCCCACATAAATAAAACAATAGCAGCTATGTAACATCGATTAAAAGTAGTTGCTACTGGACCAAGCTCATTTTCACTAATTCTGGTAAAAATTGCTGCAAACGATAAAATAAAAATCCCCAGTAACAATGAAATAAAAGCAGTTGAAAAGGAATTATACTTAGTGCCTAGTAGTGACACATTAGCCTGATTAATCATTACTTTTTTGAAGAGATTTTTGAAATTAAGAAAAATTTAGAAGTCAGGACAAGAACACGCAGGATTCATACCTACCAGCAATTGTAGGTCTCTAATCCTTCAAATTGGTGGGGTTTTAAACCCACTTGTTCATCCACTAGTTGTACAGAACTCTAACGACTGACGTTATGAATTTTGTTTGATAAATATTGTCTCTAGTATAATTGGTAATTGTGTGAAAATGACTTTGGGTAATTTCCCTAGCTGAGTATTCTATTAGAGTTATTACTTTACAATCCAATACAGGAAGATAGGAAGACATGGCCCACTCAAAGATCTATGCCGATGATACTCTGGTGCTCTTTACGGATTTACAAGCAGGGATCGCCGATTTGCCGCTCACAATTCCCACTGCGCGCCTGCAAAAAAGTGTGCTTGCCCTGGCTAAACTTGCCAAACTTTTCGGTCTGCCTGCCATTGTCTCGGCTGTGCCAGGGCAAGATGGAAAGCCAGCTACCATCATGCCTGAAATCTCCGCAGGTCTTGGTGAACTCCCGACTTACTATCGAACTACGACTGATTCTTTTGATGATGTGGCAATTAAAGAGGCGATCGCAGCGACTGGCCGAAAAACGATCCTGATTTCAGGTGTCGCGACCGAGGTGGCGGTACAGTTACCTGCGCTTTCAGGTTCCGATCTAGGGTATCGCATATTTATCGTAATTGACGCGGTCGGAGGAATTAGCGAGCGTACAGAAGATGCTGCATTGCGTCGCATCACTCAGGCTGGTGCTTCGACAGTCTCTGTCGCAACTTTAGCCGGGGAATTGGCAGGAGATTTCAGGGAACCGAAGGGTCAACAAGCGATCAAGATTCTCTTTGATTTGGCTAGTGGGGAGTGAGTGCGCCACTGGATATAGATAATAGAGACGAATAAAATAAGCGT
>JAJPJF010000096.1 GCA_021324415.1 Nostocales cyanobacterium Centralia_MAG_434 | reverse complement strand
GGGAGATCCTTAAAAATAAAAACAAGCGCCAATGAAAGTTAGTTCGCTACTCGCAGAAAGATATTTGTTGTAATAAGGCGCTTGTTTTTATTTCATGGCAAGTGCCTTAGCAGTGATTTCAAACTGGACCCACCTCTTCATCTGCAAAGCTCCTATTAGCTTGTCAGGTAAAAATATTTATATTACAAGGTTTAAATCAGGGTTATGACTATATTGTTGCTGTTCAAGAAGCATTACTAATAATATCCAGTTGCAAAAGCCATTGATTAATCTGGTTGCGTTTGTCTTGTTTGAGATGGTCAAGAGCAGCTAGAATGGCTTTTTTGTTATAAGTCCTCCATAATAAGTGGATCATTTCCATATCTGAACAAGCCGCAAGGTCATCTGCAACTGCTGCAATATTCTCCGACGATAGCCAAGGCTTAACTTCAGTTTCATAATGTTTTTTCATCTGAGTGATTCTTTGTTTATCTGTAGGCTTCAGTAAACCCCAAACAAGTTTTTTTAAGTCTTCTGGACGACGAGAGATAACTTGCGTTACTTCTTCCCAAGTTTGTAGAGTACAGATGTAAGAGGTTAAATTTTTAATGCTTTCATCGAATAGTTCTTCACAACCTAATATTTCAGTGGTATATCTTAACTCAATCAAATTCATCTCTTGACAACTGAAAAGAAAATCTTGGACAGTTTTAGTGTAGAATGCCAGCTTGTTTTCCTCCTTCTTGAACTTTCTTTTTTTGGCAAGAAGAATTGGGCGCAACAAAAGGGGACGAACTTCAGGTGGAACTTCCTTGAACTCAATGAATTCTGTCTGTTCAAGAACTTTCTCTTTGTTCTCGTCACTATCGCCAGTACTTTCTAATACCCAACGCAAAGTTGCTCCACAGTTGGGACAATCAACTTCATAATAAGTAATAAATTCTGCCTTTTTAGGGCTGAACGATTGTTTGGCTCGAATCAAACCTGGCATAGGTTTGAAAACATGGTGGCAGCTGAGGCAGCATCGCACTCCTAAAGCATCTGGATCACATGGTACTGGGTCAAGGCTCCAAACCCTGTTATCGCACGGTCGGCCTAATCGAAACCAATTATCACTCATGTCAATGATGAGCGCCTGGTTCTTGCCGGGAGATGGACGCAAGACCCGCCCGATCATTTGAAGCCACAAACTCACACTAGTGGTAGGGCGAGCAATGATAGCTGCTTCCGAATCTGGGCAGTCAAATCCTTCGGTAAGAATTGCGCAATTAGTCAGAACTTGAGTAGTGCCATTTCTAAATCGTTCCAAAATTGCTTTTCGTTCTTCAGATGGTGTAGTGCCATCAAGGTGCTCACAACTGATATAGTGCTCCCAAAAAGTTCGGGCTATGGCCTTAGAGTGGGAAACATTGACTGCAAAAATAATAGTTTTTTTGCCAGGGCAAAACTGCTGCCATTGCTTGAGGACTTCAGATGGTTTGTAGTCGCAAGCGACTTGTGCTAATTCTTTCTTAGTGAAGTCACGGTTTTGAGGAACTTTGTGCTGAGAATATGTGAAACCAGCAATCAGCTTGTAGTCAGTTAAATGACCTAGAGAAATTAATTCTCTAGTAGTAATTGAACAAATTAGATGCTCGAAAACATCTCTGAATCCGTAGCCGTCCTCTCGGCGTGGGGTAGCGGTCACTCCTAGCACCAAAGCATCTGGGTAGGCATTCAAAAGTTTGCAATAGCTTGCAGCTGAAGCATGGTGTGCTTCGTCAACAATCACTAATTGTGCATCTGGATAGCTTTTTCGACGTGCTAAAGTTTGGATGCTGCCTACTTGAATAAAGGATTCAGTCGGTTTGTAGCCAGCTTTAATAATTCCTGGTTCTATTCCAGTAACCGCTGCTAGTTTCTCTGCTGCTTGCAAAATCAACTCCTCTCTATGGGCGACTACCAACACCCTCTCGCTTCGAGCAATAAATTTGGATGCAATCGCCACAAAGATGATCGTTTTCCCCCCGCCAGTACTGAGTTGAAGTAGCAGTTTTTCTATGCCACCAGCCCAGGCAGTAAAAACTTGATCAATCAAATCCTGTTGATAGTCTCGAAGAGTGAACATGCAATTATTAGAGATAAAATCGAAATCTGTGTAAGTACTACAAACCAAATTTAGCAATAATATTTAATTTTTGGAGAAAATAAGATTGATTATACTGATAATTCTGTAAAGTAAAGGCATAAACACTTGAACCAGTGAAATTAAGGTATTCTAAAACCAGTAAAAATATCCCCAAAAGTGTTGGTTGGTTTGTATCACTCATTAGAATTAGCTTTATAAATGTAGATGAAAGAACAGTTAACTGCTGACTTAGTTCGCTCCTACCTGCAAGAAATAGGTCGTTATCCATTACTCACTGCAGAACAAGAAATTACTTGTGCAAGGCTTGTGCAGCAGATGGTAGCAATTGAGCAGCAGCGGCAAGTGCTCGCTAATCAGCTAAAGCGAGAACCAACGGAGGAGGAATTAGCTGTGGCAGCGGGAAAAACTGAAGCGGAGCTACGGGCAATTATTCATCAGGGGCAAAGGGCAAAGGAGAAAATGCTCACTGCCAATCTTCGACTGGTAGTGACAATTGCTAAGAAGTACCGGAATCGCAATATGGAGTTTCTAGATCTATTACAAGAAGGAACTATAGGCTTGAACCGGGGAATAGAGAAATTTGATCCGAGCAAGGGTTATAAGTTGTCAACCTATATTTATTGGTGGATCAAGCAGGGCATGACAAGGGCGATCTCAGAAAAGTCTCGTACGGTACGTATACCCGTTCATATTAGTGAGTCGCTGAACAAAATCAAGACAGCACAACGGGAATTGTCTCAAAGCTTAGGTCGTTATCCAACTGTGATGGAGATTGCCCAAGCCATAAAGCTTAAGCCAGAACAAGTTCGCGAATATTTGAGGCTGTCTCGGCAACCCCTTTCCTTAGAAAAGCGGGTGGGCGATGATTCAGATAGAGAATTAGGCGAGATGTTGCCAGATATGGGTGT
>JAJPJF010000540.1 GCA_021324415.1 Nostocales cyanobacterium Centralia_MAG_434 | reverse complement strand
TACATTTACGCCCCATCCCCCATTCCCAACATCCCATCATCAGTTAATTGCACTGCACGTTTACGACGATTGGCTTTAGGAATACTTGTTGTGCTTTGATTTCCTGGGGAGGCTGCAAGCAAGAGAGCAAGTTCTTGGGGTGTCCGACGAGAGAAAACCAGAGGTAAGGGAAGATCTGTTTGATAAGTTTCTCGCAAACGGGTTACCAGCCGGGTAACTTTTAGAGAATCGCCGCCAATCTCAAAGAAATCGTCAGTGATTCCCACCCGTTCTAGTTCCAATATATGAGCCATCAAGGAGCAAATATTGGCTTCAATGTCATTTCGGGGTGCAATGTAGGGTTTGACTGTCCGTTCCCAATCCGGTGCTGGCAATGCTTTGGTATCAACTTTTCCATGAGATGTGAGGGGGATAGTCTCAACTGGCACGAGAATTGCTGGTACCATGTAATCTGGTAGCTTTGCCTTGAAAAATTCACGTAAATCGGTCACAAGGTCATCATTCTGGGAAACAAAGTAAGCAATAATCTGAGTATCCCTAGTCGTGACGTATGCTGCTTGGACTTGTGGGTGATTGGTTAAAATTGATTCAATTTCACCCAGTTCAATTCGGAAACCACGGATTTTCACTTGGTGGTCTGATCTTCCCAGATACTCCAGTTCACCATCTGGTAGACGACGGGCTAAATCACCACTGCGGTAAAGTCGGCTACCTGGTGTCTGAGCAAATGGGTTAGGAATAAAGCGTTCTGCACTGAGGCGCGGATGATGTAAATATCCTTGGGTCACTCCAGCACCACCAATGTATAGTTCTCCGGGAACTCCCATAGGCACTGGTTCTAAACACTCATCCAAAATGTAAAGACTTAAATCGGGAATTGGTTGACCAATAACGCTACCACGATTATTTGTGACATCGGCTTGACTGATGGGTCGATAAGTCACATGAACCGTAGTTTCCGTAATGCCGTACATATTGACTAATTGCGGTTTTTGGTCGCCATAGCGGTCAAACCAAGGTTGGAGACTTTGCAGTTCTAGTGCTTCTCCCCCAAAAATCACATAACGAAGTGCAAGTTCCGGTGTTTTTTCTACTGCTTGTATGAGTTGTTTAAATGCAGAAGGAGTTTGATTTAATACGGTGACTTTTTCATCTTGCAGGAGTTGTAAAAACTCTCTTGGGGAACGGCTTGTCCAATATGGAACCACCACAACTTTACCGCCGTAAAGCAAAGCACCCCACAATTCCCATACGGAAAAATCAAAAGCGTAGGAATGGAACAGAGTCCATACATCGTTACAGTTAAATTTAAACCATGCTTCTGTGGCTTTTAGCAAGCGGATAACGTTGGCATGAGTCACGACACACCCTTTAGGTGTACCTGTAGAACCACTGGTATAAATGACGTAAGCAGGATCATTTGGCTGAATTATGATGTCAACTGGTGCTGTACTCTGGGTAGCCAATTGAGAAGCAATATCTTCCAGGACAATGATTTGAGTTTCAGAGGCGCAAACCTGAGAAACTGTTACTTGCTCAGCTAAAAGCAACGAAATTCCACTGTTATTCAGGATAAAATTGATACGTTCTTGTGGGTAACTAGCATCAATTGGTACATATGCACCGCCAGCTTTCAGGATTGCCAAGATTGCAACTACCAAAACTTCTGATCTCTCAATACAAAGTCCTACTAAAGTTTCTGGACCAACACCTTGGCTTCTAAGATAATGAGCTAAACGATTGGCTTTTGTCTCTAATTCAGAAAAACTTAAGGTGATGTTGTTGTAACTCACTGCAACTTTTTCTGGATAGTTGGCTAACACTTTAGCAAAAGCCGAAACTAGGGTATCAGAAGAGAAGTGGTTAACGACATCCTGGTTAGCAGCCTCCAGCCAATGGTTGAGATCTTCAGAAGACATCAGTGATTGGCTGGGGAATGGTGCTAGTGGATGAGTTGCAACAGCAGCTAGTGCAGCTTGATAATATTGTCCGTATTGTTCAATCTGTGTGTGTTGGAATTGTTTGATGTCATAGACTAAATCGAGTTGCAGCGAAGCATCATGAGGCATCAAAGAGAATTTTACTAGGAAGGGGAAGTCGGTTTCTTCAAAGTCATCAACTTGTAACACTTCGAGTTGAGGTAAATCCAAAATGTTTTTGTAAACGTGGAAATGAACGTAGTTAAAACCAACTTCAAATAATGGACGCTTGTCGATGAGCCGTTGTATTTCTAATAAGGGAAAATTTCGATGGGGAAGAATTTGATTTTCGACTTGAAAGACTGCTTTGATCAGTTCTAGCCAATGACTAGGTGTTAACTTCATCCTTAAGGGAACAGTATTGAGGAATAAACCAAGTAGATTTTCACTACCTACTTTTTCTGGTCTGCCATTCAGGACATTTCCTGTAACAACCTCTGTTTGTCCGGTCATAAAAGAGAGAACGCGTAGATGAACCGCTAACAATACAGTTTTCAACGGGACTCCCGCTTGATGTGCAACCCCAAAAAGAGCATTCACTAAACTGTGATCAATCTTAATTGTGAGACGTTCTACTTGACGCTTTGACTCATCTGTTACCACTGGCGCAAGCCGTGGAAGTCGGCTAATTTCCATCCCGCTGAGATATTGACGCCAAAATTGCCTCATCTGCTCATTGGCGATCGCCTGTCTTTCTTGAGCGATAAAATCTTTATAAGCAATCCCTGGTGTTGCGATCAGAGTCTGCAATCCTTCAACATGTTGTAGATAATGTTGTAACAATTGAGACATCAACGTGGCTACGCTCCAACCATCTAAGATAGCATGATGAAAACTAAAGCTGAAGCTGATCTCAGAATTAGAAAGCCGATGAATGACAAAGCGGAATAAGGGAGGCTGGTGAACATCAAAGGAACTCAGCTTTTCTAATTCAACCCATTGTTTAACCTCCTGATAAGCGTTTTCTTGGCAAGCACGCAAATCATACACAGTTAAAGGCAATTCTACTTCTCGATGGATGATTTGCAGTGGGGTACTATATCTTGTCAAGTCAAAAGAAGTACGCAGCACAGGATGCGCCTGGCAAATGTCAGTTAGGGCTTTTTTCCAAGCTGCTTCTACATAGGGAAGGCGTAAATAGAAAGTAAAG
>JAJPJF010000275.1 GCA_021324415.1 Nostocales cyanobacterium Centralia_MAG_434 | reverse complement strand
AGGAGTTAGGAGTTATACCAATTCACCATAAACTTGATAGGCTTGGCAACTAGGGAGACAAGGAGGACAAGGAGGACAAGGGGATGGATTTGTATCAAGAATTTAGTGAAATGGTATTAGGAATAAGGAAGGGAATTTTTATGTTGTGTTCTAGGGTACAGAGTGCATAATGTCTAAGTACAGCATGATTTATCAAGTAGTGCGTCAGGTTCCCAAAGGGAAAGTTGCAACCTATGGACAAGTCGCAGATTTAGCAAACCTGTATGGGAAGGCTCGGCTCGTAGGTTATGCTCTTTACCAAATTGACATTAGCTTATCCGACATTCCCTGGCATCGAGTCATCAATGCCAAAGGCGAAATTTCCCAGTCTCCTGCTCGATACGGAGCAGACCATCTACAGAGATCACTTCTTGAACAAGAAGGGATAAAATTCAGCCCAGAGGGAAAAATTAACCTGAAAGAATATCTCTGGAGACCCTGAGTTTCTGGTAGTGCTTGATTAAGAAGGGTGTGGAGTATAGGGTGTAGGGTGTAGGGTGTCCCCATCAATGACTTGAGGGAATTTCATTCGAGATTGAGCATTATCTTCACTATTTCGGTTACTCATTCTCCACTAAAACTGTCACTGTAGCGATCGCTATCAACATTTCGTCATTTATAGCTACCCTCACACGGGAACATCCCCGAAATGGAAGAAAAATCCACACTGAAAGTGAGAAAGAGCCTAGTTAACTCTGTATGTATACATAATTACAAATTAAATTAACGTTAACTCCTACTTAAGAAAGTCGTGGCTCAATTTCAATCAAGGTAATTTAGTGAGGCTAGTTACAGGCTGCTAAATGAGAGCAAAACCGAGAGTGGTTTCACTATCGGTGCAGTCGTTCATTCGCTGCTATCAAGCAGGACATTGTATGACTCTTATCTACTTTACATAGCCATGCCAGGGCTAATCAAAACTCTACAACAGACCAATCATGTTGATTAAATCAAACAATAAATTAGTTGCTCAATTTCGAGTCATAGCCAACAATTCCCAGGATAGAACTTATTTTGTCGAAAACATCACCTTATCAGAGTATTTTTGGTGTTATGCGGAACAAAAACTAACATTAGGTCAAAAAGTTGATGGCGAAGTTAAACCTCCTCAACATCCAGAGGATTATCCTGTACTAATCATCTACTGATATCCAAAAAAATGGGCATCCTGAGCTAAACCAAAATAGCAATGCCCTATTTTTCTTTACAACTACTGTTGCATGATAGAATCGTGTATTTTTTATATTTAAATATGGAAAATTTATCACCTAAAATCAATCAATGTCTGACGATAGGTATCTGGTAAACCTGTATCAAAACATTTACCTTTCATCACATAACCTGTCATCCCTTGTGCCTGACACAATTGATCTAAACAAGTGGTTAACTGAAATTCACCACGGAAGCGGAAATTTTCTTTAATGCTTTGAGCCAAATAATCAAATATTTGTGGTGTCAGTACATATAAGCCAAATACACATAAAAATTCATCTTCTGCCATACCTTCTACTCTTAGATGCTGGCGTGCATAATCAATGCTGGGTTTTTCTGCCAGTTGTGTTATTCTCAACAGTGAATTCAACTCTTGCCATACTCCTGTTACACATCCCGCTTTGTGGATAATTGCCGTTGGCATTGTCGTTAAGCTGACCACACTTTGATTAACTTGTGCATAAATTTCTACAATTTGTCGTGCACAAGATTTCTCAGTGTCAGATTTATAAACGTGATCTCCCAACATTAATAAAAATGGTTCATTTTTTATCCAATCTTTAGCACAAAAGACTGCATGCCCGTATCCTTCTTGTTCTTGTTGGGTTAATAGCACAACTTTTTTCCCCAATTCTTGGAGATATTGACTGTATTCTTGATTGGCTGGTGAGAGTTTTTGCCAAAGTTCTGGTGTGGGTGAGTTTTTAAATAAATCTGCAAAAACTTCTAAATCATCAGGTTGTACAATAATGCCTACTTCTGTAATACCCGCGCTAATTGCTTCTTCTACAATTGCTAAGATGACAGGTTTAGCTCTCCCATTTTGATCAATGATGGGGAAAAGTTCTTTTTTAACAACTTTGGTAGCTGGGAATAATCTAGTGCCAAAACCAGCAGCTGGAATGACTGCTTTTCTTACTTGATTTATTTGCATAAGTAACTTTATTGCAGATATTATGCACAATAGCATAAATGCTGTCACTTGTCAGCTATGGAAGGGTTTTTTTAATACATTTATTAAATTATAGTAGTTATATTTGAGTAGCTAATTGTCAGATTAAAAAAGCCAGTTTCTCCATGTTTAAAAATGATTCAGAATTTCTATATTCTGCTTTTGTAATTATTTAAATCATGAAATTGTCATCCATGCTCTAACATGGATGACAAAGACTGTAAATCTCCTCATTAACTGTTACCACTATCTTAGATAAGGATCATATAAGCTTTAAGGGCAATTACTCTTATTTTCTGCAAGTACAATTACTCCTATTTGGTGTTGTGGACTCAATATCAGAGCGAAGAGCGAGTTGTTTGAAGTCTTGAAAAATATACCGTGGTGGTAAACTTATCTATGTACTCGTGTGGTTTTTGCTGTTATGAAGAAACAACACAGGGTCGCATTATCAACATTGGTTCGTTAGCAGGCAAAATCGGTGAGGATAACCGAACAGCTTACTGCGCTGCAAAATGGGGATTGGAAGGACTAACAGCTGCATTGTCTGTAGAGATGCTGAAATACAACATACACGTCCAATCGCTTCAAACCTCACAAAACTTGCCTTTTTGCTCACATAAAATAAATCCTCCTTCTCATAAAATAAATAAAGAATCGTCGTACCCCCATAGATAGATGACTAATAAGCTAAAACCAGATTGGGCTGGTGAAAATCTGCTTTCTCAGTTCGTGAACTTGCTCATCCAAACCAAACCCATATATGAGGTGATGAAATACCAGGCTCGGCAAGTTATCATTAAAACCGCTGAGAAAAACGGCATTTCTTGGCGCAAAAATTACGACAGACTTGCCGCATCTCCTATTAAAGATTACTTAAAAGCTTTGACAAATCCCCAAGTTACCTATCCCGACTATTACAAAGTGCCGTTTCATGCATACGACGAAGGCAATCTTTGCTGGCAAGCTGCATTAGAAGCACCCAGCGCTACCTATTCAATGGCTTTACGTGTGTGGAAAAACGAACAGTTAACTTGGGAAGCTGCACATAACAGACTTAGAAGCAGCTTTCATGATGTTTTAGAAAGTCATGGACCAAAGGAAGTTCGAGATATCTTAGATATGGGTTGTTCGGTGGGGATTTCGACGTTGGAACTACACCGCTACTACCAGAGAAAACACAATCACCCCATTCGTACTGTTGGTTTAGATTTATCGCCGTACATGCTAGCTGTTGCAAAAGTGTTAGACACAAATAATGAAATATCGCAATGGCTGCACGCACGCGCTGAAAATACGGAACTTCCCGATAATTCCTTCGATTTGGTGACACTGCAATTTGTGACCCACGAACTACCAACTGAAGCATCAACAGTGATTTTTCGGGAAGCTTACAGATTGTTGCGTCCCGGTGGTGCGATCGCGCTAGTCGATAACAATCCTAAATCAAGCGTTATCCAAAACCTACCTCCAATTCTCTTCACTCTTATGAAAAGTACTGAGCCTTGGAGTGATGAATATTATACGTTCAATATTGAGGAAACCTTGCACAAAATTGGTTTCGAGGCTCCAGTGACTGTAGCTAGTGACCCGCGTCACCGCACCATTGTTGCAAGGAAATAAGGGCATCAGGAGGACTAGCGTATACCCCGATAAACAGCAGGAAACTGAAAATGAGAATTTTTGTTCCAGGTCGTCTTTGTTTATTTGGAGAACACACCGATTGGGCAGGAGAATATCGTAAAATTAATCCTAAAATCGAAAAGGGCTACACCTTAATTGTTGGTACTAATCAAGGGATTTATGCCGATGTCGAGCCCAATTCTACTGAGTTAATTATTCGTGCTTCTCTTAATGATGGCAAGCGTCACGGACCACTAAGATTACCTATGGAATCTAGTACCCTCAAATGTGTAGCCCAAGAGGGTGGTTTTTTTAGTTATGCTGCTGGTACAGCTTATCAATTTCTCACCCACTATCGTGTCGGTGGATTAGAGGTTGATAACTATCTAACCGATTTACCGATCCAAAAGGGATTATCTTCAAGTGCTGCCTTTTGCGTTCTCATTGCTCGGGCGTTTCATCGGTTGTATGACTTGAAGATGACAATTCGTGAAGAAATGGAGTTTGCCTACTTGGGTGAAAGAATGACTCCTAGTCTTTGTGGTCGTATGGATCAAGCTTGTGCCTATGGAAATCGGCCAATCTTGATGGTATTTGATGGTGAAGGCATCAACCTGATCGAGTTGGACGTTGGCCAGGATTTGTTTTTTGTGATTGTCGATCTTGCTGGTAGTAAAAACACACAAGAAATACTAAGGCGATTAAATCAGTGTTATCCTTTCGCTACTAATCAAATTCAGCAAAATGTCCAAAAATATTTTGGTTCTATTAGTGCTGAAATTACCCAGGCAGCAGTGGCAGCAATACAACAAGGAGATGCGCAACTTCTTGGGGCTTTAATGACAAAGGCTCAAGCCGAATTTGATCAGCATGTAGTTGCAGCTTGTCCTTCTCAATTAACTGCAAAAAAGTTACATCTCCTTCTTGAGCACGAGCCACTAAAACCTTATATCTTTGGAGGAAAAGGCGTGGGTTCTCAGGGTGATGGCACTGCACAACTGGTTGTTAAAAATCAAGAGAGTCAAAGAAAAGCTATCGAAATTATTAAGCGTGATTTTCCTCAAATGCAAGCTTTGCAGCTAACCATTTCAAAGCTGAACCAAATAGCTACCTCTGCAGATTTAGGACACTAGTTTTGAGTATATCGACCGTTCCCCCAGCAATTAATTGAACTGCGATCGCCAAAATCAAAAATCCCAGTATGCGATTGAGTGCTCCTATACCAGTTGACCCTAATTTTTCAATTAATGATTCCCCTAAGGCAAGACATAAGTAAAGTAAGATTCCTAGTAGAATGATACCGATTAAACAACCAAAAATATCAACCCATTGACTAGCTGTACTTGACAGTCCAATCACCACTCCAATTGCT
>JAJPJF010000469.1 GCA_021324415.1 Nostocales cyanobacterium Centralia_MAG_434 | reverse complement strand
GACGTTCGATTCCATTATGGGGCTGTTCTGGAGTCCCTTGAAAAATTTTCCAAGATATCATGATGGTGTTGTATATTCAATCTGGGGTGGTAATAGATAAGGATTTTCCCATAGTAAGGAAAGATGATGTCCAAGACGCTGTTCAGAATCATAAGGAAAATCATCTAAACGCTTCTGTTTGACTCGCTCTGGTAGTTCTTTGATTGAGCACTTAAGCAATTCATTGACCTCACAGTGAAAATCCGAACTTTTCAATTCCTGTCTTAACCAAAATGCAACCGGAATTGCAGTTTGATTAATAACTTTAAAAAACTCTTTGGACGGTGGTTTAATCAGTTTTAAAGCAAGAGCATTATCATGATTTAATCTAGAATATAGCTCTTTCCAAGAATTATATTCTCCTGATATAAAATACTGCGAGCAGGTTGTTTCCGTCATTTCTTTTAGAGTTTTCCATTTCTGCACCCAAATGTTTCTATAACGATATTTTCTGAGGCGATTACTAGAACGTATAATAACTGTATATGAACTTCCAATAGGAATTGGAAGCTCATCTTCTTCTTGAATTTCCCAAGAATCAATTGGTTCATTTAAGAGTTCATATGGTAGAAAAATCTCAATTTTTGGCTGGCTAGAGAGGTCATCGAGATATGACGTTATTTGGTTAATATAACTTTTGATTAAACGAGATGTCTCACTCAGAGAAAAGGTTTCTTTTTCCTGGTCTTGAATCTCTAAAACTTTATAGCCTTCCCCTGTTTGATAATTAAATTTATCATTTCTACCATCACTAATAAACCAAGCCCAGACAAAATAACGTTTATTTTTATGTTGTTCACTAGGTTGTATTAAGACAATGAGGTAAGTTGGTATAATTTCTTTTTGTTCTTGACTACTGATTGTATCGGCTTTTAGCTGGCTCAATAAATTATAAAAATTATTTGCATTTTTTTCGCCCCATTCTTTTAATTTTTTAGCTGTTTCTGGTAGAATTTTCGTACTTTCAGACAAACGAGCTACAAACTGTACAACAGGAGTTTCTGAAGATTTTCCTTGAGGCGTATCCTTAAGATTAACTAAAATCCCTTCAGCAGTATTAGGGTTTTCACCTTCCCAATCTGTACGTAGATCCTCAAAACAGCAAGCAATATAAGCATGCTGCATTTGATCAATATAGTCTTTTTCTAAACTAATAAGTATATTTTTGAGAATCAAAATATTAATTTCTTGAAATATTATCTTTAATTTCTCATCAGATTTATTTTTTTGTAAAGACTTATGAATAATTTCTCTTAAAACTTCAGGCAAAGCCTGTAATTTGGAATTTCCAGGGACTTCTCTCAAAGCTCCTTCCACTAATTCTATGATACGCTCCTGCTTTTCCAGTTTTGTGATTAATTCAAAAATAACAAGATCATAATCATCATTATCCGAAACATCTGATTCTTCTATATCAAGTTGTGTACGAAGCATCATCAGCAGTTTTTTGCGATTAAAAAAAGCAGATTTTAATGCCTCCTTGATTTTGTTTATTGCTTCTCCAGGTAAACCCATCAATACCTACTCCAGTTTAGTAAACAAAATAGTTCTCTGCAGTCATTGAGAATTTACCTTAAATTTGTTCTTGGATAATCTCATACCAAATAATATCTTGCAGCCGCACAGCTAGATTAAGCGCTTGTGGTTGACTGGCTGACTCCCTTAACCCCTTTGTGTTAAAGCCAAGTTCAAACTCCATCTGATCAATAGCTACCCTATCAGGTGCTATGGCATTGTCAATCAACCATTCTTGCTGAGTCATCGATAGTTTCCTGGGGCTAGATACTAATAGATTTATTGGTCAAATAAATCAGGTTTATATCTGTATACACCCTGAGTATGCTGTTTTTCGGATTTTCGTGCAAAATGACCAAGCCTATTTGGGGCGAGAACAAAAAAATTAGCCCCTTCGGGGCTTGGCTAAGTATTTTAGTATAAGATTGCTATTCAGTGCGTGGCTAAAATATCATTAAGAAGTGCAACAAAATCAAAAACCTCTGTGTAGCGATTGAAAAGAGGCACAGGTGCTACTCGAATAACATCTGGTTCACGCCAGTCACAGAACACACCATGTTCATTGAGTTGTTCCAGTACACTTATGTCACTGTCTTTGACTGAAAATGATAACTGACATCCTCTTTGTTCTGGATCACGAGGTGTGATGAGTGATATACGTTTACTGCTTATCCTATCAAGCAAAAACTCTAAATAGCCATTTAGCTGTTTACTTTTAGTGCGTAATCTTTCCATTCCCGCAGTTTCAAAAATCTCCAAAGATGCGGCGAGTGCAGCCAGCGACAATATATCCGGATTGCTCACTTGCCAACCTGAGGCTGCAGGTGTAGGCAGAAAATCTGGTCCCATCAGAAATCTTGTTTTGACATTGCCACCCCACCAACCTGCAAAACGCGGTAAATCAAAACTCTCAGCATATTTGTCATGCACAAAACATGCAGCGATCGCACCAGGTCCAGCATTCATATATTTATAGTTACACCAAACAGCAAAATCTATGTTCCAATCGTGCAAGGCAAGAGGAACATTACCAACTGCATGGCCTAAATCAAGTCCTACTATACACTCATGAAAACGAGCACGCTCAGCAATTTTTGGGATTTCAAAGAACTGACCAGTTAAGTAATTCACTCCACCTAAAAGCACTAAAGCAATAGAAGCACCTTCTTTATCCAGTAAGTTTTCGATATCCTCTGTCCGGATGCAAGTCTCGCCTTCTCGTGGTTGTATTTCAAGCAATGCCGTAGTGGGATCATAACCATGAAATTGAATTTGTGATTTAATGGCATACCGATCCGAGGGAAAAATCTGGGATTCGACGAGTATTTTGTATTTGTGCGGCGTTGGCTGGTAAAACGAAACCATCATCAAATGCAGATTCACAGTCAGAGTATTCATGATGACGACTTCTGACTCACGTGCACCCACAATCCCTGCCATTTTGGGTTTTAACGATTCACTGTAAAAAATCCAAGGAGAATTGCCACAAAAATGTCCTTTAAATCCCAGAGTTCTCCAGCCATGCAGCACCTGTTCAATATAATCCTGTACGGTTACAGGTTGCAAGCCTAAAGATTGTCCACAAAAATAAATGCTGTCTTGACCCGACGGTGTTTTGGGAATATAAAACTTGTCTCTATAAGATGCCAAAGGATCTAGCGCATCCAAATGTTCTGCAAAATTTCTGTCCTGTTTGTATTCCATAATTTTTGTCTTAATTGAATTAAGAAATATTTTTATTTGTACACCTATACAAATTTGTAGAGTAATGGACGAGATGGAGCCGCATCAGTTACAAATGCTGGTATTTGAAGATTTAATAAATATGGTCCATCTTCTATTTCATCAGAAACATAAACCATTTCAGAAATAGTTTTTAAAGAACATTGGCTTGGTTCTATGTTATATTCTCCTAGTGCAACATTCCAAAATTTACGATGCACGCTTAAGTAACCCTGATCATGGGTTCTATCTACAGAAGGTACATCTACTAAAAGATGTTTCACTCCTAAACTGACAATATACTCTATCCCCTCCAAAGATAAGAATGGTGGGGGTTGTTCGTTGTAATCTCGTGACTTTTTAGACTCATCGTTTGGTAATGTCCGTATAATTAGACCTGTGAGAAAATCGGGATTTGCTCCTTGGAGTATTTCAATCAATGCTTGTTGAGAAATCATCCAATCCTGTTGTTCTTTAGATGGTAGATATCGGTCTTCTAGTTCTAAGGCTAGTTGTGGTCTGACACTAATGACTGTGGATGGAATAAAAGCATCTTTCAATATGTTGTGTATGGAAATTCTTTCGTAAGAAATATGACCTATACATTCTGTATGTGTGCCATGACAGTGGGGAATAAACCGATATTCCTCTACATTGCTACTACCTCCTCTATTTGTATCACCAATCAATTCTCCTACTGCATAGGTACTAGCACTAGCCTGAGGAGCACCCCAGAAAACTGGATGTGGAGCGTTAAACTGTAATGGAATGGAGATATCTAAAGGGTTTTCTGTGTCTATAGAATACGTTTTGGAGTTTAACGTGATTTTAAGTTTCATTGATTAACTCAATAGATTTGATATGACTTGCTGCACTCTAGTAGTTAAAGCCTTTCTCAGCGTGAATCTTGCTAAGACAAACCTAGTTGATACCTTTCATAAAGCTTGTAAGAGTGCCAGGATTCACACCAAGTCCTAAAGAAGCATCAATCACAGCACCTCGAAGTACTTTTGCTTTTTCTGTACACACAAACAAAGCAATTTCTGCAATCTCATCAGGTTCAATCAACCTACAACCAGGAAGACTATTGTATAAAGCTTGTGTATCGTTCGCAGAAAGACCATTGAGGAGACTTGCTTCAAGCATAGGTGTTTTTGTAGCTCCAGGGCAAATCGTGAATATATCAATAGGTTCATGGCTCAGCTCCGCTGCTAGTTGTTTACTTAAAAATGCGATCGCAGCTTTACTCATACTATCTGCTAGCCTAAAACCGGGAAACTGTGTGATTCCTCCCCCAACTGAACTAATGAAGATAATCTTCCCATATTTTCGTTCTCGCATAACTGGTAGGATTTCTTGAGTCAACCATAGTGTACCAACTGCATTAACTTGCAGTAGGGCTTGATCTTGAAGGTGAGGCTCTTGAATGAGTTCTTTGACAGTGCCAGTTCCTAGTGCTGCATTGTTGATCAATATGTCAACAGGTTCTGGAAGCGCCTGAAGAAGGTTTTGCAGACTCATCCAATCACCCAAATCGAGTTCAAAGGCTTGGACATTCCTATTAGGAAAACTGTCTACTAGTTGTTGTGCAGACTTTTTTCCCTTGCAATATGTAAACCACACAGTATAGCCAGCATTTGCAAATCGAGTCACAAGAGCACTTCCAATCCCTCTAGAACCTCCTGTAATCAGAACATTTTTTTGAATGTTGTTCTCTTGTTGGTGATAAGACTGGTGCAGATGTTTTTTTGCATCACTTTGGGACATGGGGGACATGGAGGACATGGAGGACATGGAGGACAAGGAGGACATGGGGGATAAGAAATTTTGTGAGATGGGATGAGTGAGGGTGTTCTGCAGGGTTTGATGAGGTTATTGGGTATAAAATCTGTTTCGG
>JAJPJF010000344.1 GCA_021324415.1 Nostocales cyanobacterium Centralia_MAG_434 | reverse complement strand
TCCAGCACGGTTTACTGTCCGCACTATCCCACCGTTATCCAGCCACTTGCGCGCAATTTCAACACTAGAGACCAACAATCCACCAGGATTGCCACGCAAATCTAACACAAACCCGTCTACCTGCTTAGCTTTGAGGTTTTCGATGGCTCGACGCATTTGTGCTGGTGAGGTAGCACTGAATTCTGATAAGCGAATATAGCCAACACGTCTGGAGTTTTCTTTCCTGAGATTGTAACTCACTTTTGGAACTTCAATATTTGCACGTGTGATTTTTACATCAAATTCACTTTTACCAGAACGTGCAAGACGCAAAGTCACTGGTGTTCCTGCCTTGCCTCGAATTAACTTAGAGGCTTGCTCTACAGTCATTCCTTGAGTAGGTTTACCATCAATTGCCTTAATCAGGTCTCCTGCTTTGACACCTGCTTTAAGTGCGGGAGCATTTTCCACTGTTTCCACAACCATCAGTTGCTTGGTTTTTTCATTCTGTTCCATCTGAATGCCAATTCCAGACAACTGCCCAACAATAGATTGCTCATTTAAGGCTTGGTATTGTTTAGGGTCAAGAAATCTTGTGTAAGGGTCTCCCAATTGTTTTAATGCTGCCCGAATAGCGTCATAAACTTGTTCACGGGAGGTGTAGTTTTGGTTTAACAGAGTCTGGCGAGTAGCTTGCCAGTCAGTGTGATTAAATGTACCATCAACATACTCATGCTCAATCATTTGCCAAACTTGATCGGCTACGACTTTTGGGCTATCTTGTAACTCGGCACGTACAGGACGAGACCCGATAGGACTCAACACAGCCAAAGTAGCAGTCGATGCGATCGCTCCACTCAGGAAGGCGGCTTGGAGAAATGAGAAACGTTGTGAGGATCTAAGCATTGAGATTTGCGCCAAAATACTTGGATAATTTTAAATCTAGTTTTCATTAGCTTAGCGAACAATACCGGAGTATTTTAGATCTGCTTAAAGAATCATGGCTTTTGTCATAATTCTTTGGTAGATAACTGCTCAAAAGTTCCCATTTGACCAAGACGAATCGTCAAAAGCTCTACTTCAGTAATGGCTTTGTGAGGACCATTCTTGATATTGGCAGGCGTAAACCAGAATGTTCCTTGTGGACATTGACGTTCACCAGTTTCGATAGTACCTTTGAGAACATAGACATACTCATCACAAGGATGAAAATGAACTGGAATGATAGTCCCAGCAGCCATTTTGAGCCTATGTATTGAGCCTTGTGGTACTGGTTCGGCTAGTGGTATTATTTGTGTCTGTGGAAGCCACTCAATATCTATCCACTTTTGGGTGTTAGTGTCTATAAAAGTCTGTTGATCCATGCTCTATTTTCCTGTTGCTGAAAAATTTCTCATCTGTTTGCATCAATTCTCCTCCAAATAGTTACCAAGGGCAGCAAGTTTGTCTTGCCAGAACTGCTCGTAGTTGGCAATCCAGTTAGATACTTGCTTGAGAGGCTCTGGATTGAGGCGATAAAAGCGCTGTCGTCCTGCTTTGCGAATTTGTACTAAACCAGCTTCACAAAGAACCTGCAAGTGTTGTGAAATGGCTGGCAGGCTCATAGCAAAAGGTTCAGCCAACTGTTTCACTGGTTGCTCACCAATGCGTAACTGATCTAAAAGCGCGCGTCGTGTTGGATCTGCGATCGCGACAAAGACATCGGCACTAGCTGCTGGTCTACTCATTGAAAATTTTAGAGGATGCTTTTTTGTTCAAGGCATTTTTCGAGAAGCTCGATAACACAAAAATTTTATCACTAGAGCAATATCATTTAAGTAAATTCTTAACTATTATAGCAATCCGTTTAGGAGTGGTAAAAATAAAAATTCTCAGAATCCTTGTTTCTTCAAAAAACCAGGATTTTCGTTTTTCACGAATGATGTAGGATTGCTACAGAAACCAACCAATAACTATTTGCCACCTCAATCTGTTCCTACAGGCTATACTACGGCATGACCTGTTGGTGGTATTGTATAAAGAGGTTAATCAAAACCATAACATACCACTTGATGCAGTTCTGCTAAGAGTGAGAGCCTAATCTGAAATAAATAGAGAAAAGGTATTGCTTCCTTAAGCGAGGATTCTCCCAAGTCTGAAGTTGTGATTCTTTTACCTAGGAGCAACTTTTGTTTATTCGTAAAAAATTGGTCAGTCTATTCATAGACAATCATTATAAAGAATGTTGGCAAAATATCTGATAAGAATTCTGGAAAGTGGCAATCAGGATTTGTAGCTTACAGTTATATCGACAAAAGCAAGATATACTTGGGCAGCTTTCTACTTCCAGTAATTCAGTCTGATTATCAATCAGCAGGAGATCATTCCCTAATTGCGGAGTTTTTTGCAGAACAAGATATACCAGAAAGAAAAGAGTTCCTCATTTGAGGAAAGGTAGAAGGTCCCAACAATCCCCATAAATCAATTTGGAGGATTCAATAAAAAACAAGGGTAGTAATGCATAGTAATGATTTAGCTTCGTAAATTAGCATTATAATGATGAATAAAATACCAGATAGCACCAATATGATTTTCAAGTATTTTAGAGAATGACAAT
>JAJPJF010000513.1 GCA_021324415.1 Nostocales cyanobacterium Centralia_MAG_434 | reverse complement strand
ATTGTCATTCTCTAAAATACTTGAAAATCATATTGGTGCTATCTGGTATTTTATTCATCATTATAATGCTAATTTACGAAGCTAAATCATTACTATGCATTACTACCGCATGGTCTTATGTCTTATCAAAGATTCCAGCATCACGGGCGGCTAGTTATTTGGCACTCATTCCTGTGGTTGCATTATTAATTTCATGGTTGTGGCTTAGCGAAACGCCTGTGACAAGCTCTTTAATTGGTGGTGGTGTCGTCTTGTTGGGTGTGCTTCTTGTCAATAGGCGTAGTTCGTGAAGGCAACACAATCTAAAAATATAGGTTCTTAAGCTATGGCGGAGGGAACCATTAAGCAGCTACATCGGTTTCGCGAATAGCGCCTCCTGATACGCAGGAGGATTTGAAGTCAGCAATTTTGAGTTTGGCAGTGGAACCGAAACTCTCACTCAACAATAACGAAAGATATATTAGTCAGCTTAATTAAGTCAGGTATAGACTGAGACTAGACCCACTGGGGAGTTACGAATAGACTCTGCCTAGGTTGAAACTGTCAGAAAAAATCATTGTTCAATTTATCAAGTTGTATATCGTTAGTTCTAGGGATGCCAAATACTAAGTTTCTGAATACACTAAGTACACACCCTCTAGAAATGCAACTTTAAGCTTGCGTATACATATTGGACTTTATGGACTTTTCCAAAATTAAAGAAGCACTGAGCATTCTTCCAAATTTAGCATCAGAGCCAATAGTTAGTAGCTTATTTATCCCAGAATTGCTAAGATTACTCGGTTTTAGCTCACTGGAGATCGTTCCAGAGTTTGCTACTGGGAATGGTGGTAATACTGTTGATTATGCTGTTCGCAAAAACGGTCAAGATGACATTTTCATAGAAACTAAGTCAAATCCTTACTTATTACTAGAGATAAAGGGAAGAAATATTAATCTAAGCCAAAATTCAGCGCGATATAAGGCAACGGTTAGTCAACTTAAACATTACTTACTCGCCCCAAAATGCAGATCTGCTCAATGGGGAATTATTACAAATGCTAACCACATTCAGCTTTTTAGAAAACATGGTAAGGTTGTTCATCCTGAGTCTCCCTGCTTAGAAATTACACCAGATAATATAGATAAAATTGTTTCAAAAATCAAACAAAAAATAGAAAATCCCCAAAAGGCTTTGACTGTAGCAGTGTATAACAACAAAGGTGGCGTAGGTAAAACTACAACCACAGTTAACTTGGCAGCCACGTTGGCGCTTTTAGGAAAACGAACGCTTATTATTGACTTTGATCCTAATCAACAAGACCTAACAAACTCACTAGGACTTAAACCCAAAGAAGATAGTTTATATATATGGTTAGTTAATAAGAATAGTCCAATATCTAATGGATTAATAAAGCAATGTAAATTCTCATCAAAATCAGGTGTTTTATGGCAGTTTGATATTATTTCCAGTGATGAGAAACTTCAAAATTTGGAAGAAGAAAATTTACGCCAAATGATAAGTCCTGTTAGATTACGTCAAGCACTAGAGCCATTTAAATTGCAGTATGATTACATTTTAATTGACTCTCCACCAAACTGGAGGTTTTTTAGCCAAAGTGCAGTTTGTGCAGCAGATGTCGTTTTGATTCCCACTAAGCATAATAGTATCTTCTCTTTAGAAAATGCTGTGACTGTCATTAAAAATTTTGTTCCTGAAATCCAGAAGCAAAGGAAAGATGGAGGGCCAGTTGCTCTACCCATCTTTTTCAATGGTGAATCTATTACAGAAGCTCAAAAAATTAATGCAGAACGGGCAATAAATGAAATTTTAGAAAAAAGCAGAAAGGATAAAGTTAACCCAATGGATCTAACACCATACTTTTATCCCAGATCCAGTCCAGCAAAGATAGATCGCCATATTTTTGGCATACCCAGTTATGCACATATTGCAGGTGCTGCTTTTAATCGTGTACCTGCTGCTTATAAACATCGGACAGCCTGCGAGCATTATATGGCGCTAGCCAAGGAATACTTTTTACAATGAGAGGTCTCAAAATATGGGTTTAAGTAATGTAGGAAATTTAATGTGCCTTTATATGTCTGAAATTAAACCAGGAGAAGGCACAAATGCACCAGCGTTTCAAATTAAAGCAGGGGCAAAAGCATTGATGGAATCAGGAGGACGTAATTGGGTTCCAGTGATTGTTAAAGAAATTGCTGAAGACCAATATGAAGTTATTGGTAACTCATTTGTTTATGCAATTGCTGAGGAAGTCGGTTTAGAAAGGGTATGGTGTATTGTTGCGGATTCTAGCGAGAGAACATTTGAATTAACTAGAATTTTGACAGGTGAGTCAATACCTAGAGTTAATCTATCAACTGCAACCAGAGATGAAATCAAAGAAGCTTTGCAGTACTTGATTGAAAAACCTAGTAGTGAGTTAAAAGGAGTACAACTGTCGATTGCCACAAATCGTCTTGATGAGGCTCCGCGTAAAAGATGGGGTAACTTAGAGCCTATTACAAAGTTGAGATGTGGCATAACTAAAGGGAAAAAACTGGATGCACTCAAAGAGGTGTTTTACCTTACTCCTGAAGTTGTCCCAGAAGTGACTACAACGGAAGTCACAACAGAAGCTAATAACAAATTAAATAGGCTGACAATCAAACAACTCAAAGATATGGCAAAAATGAAAGGAATTTCTGGATACAACAAGAAAAAAAAGCAAGAGTTAATAGCTTTATTATCGGCAAGTTAATCTGAGAATACAATCTGTGGTTTAAAGCCTGTCTGTTTAGTGCTTAGTGAATGAGGACCGTTCTTTGCAGAGACTATTAATCTTGTTTATCAGATAGGCAACCATGTAAACAGTACGTGAAAAATGGACGTGAAAAATTTTTCTGCGTGATTTAAGCACTCTCTGTACTTAAAAAGAAGCAGAAATCCCTAGACTGGGATATGAGATTCTTGGGAACCTTGCATTGCATCACCTCAGAATGCCAAATTACTGAATCTGGTAGCGACTCGATAGTATTGTAAAGACAAACATCTGGCAAAAGCAGTGACAGCAAGATGAGAGTCAGTCGAGAAAATCTCATAACCCTAGGCAAATATGCCCTAAAAATGGGGTTAGCAGCTACCTTAGCTGCTGTAGTGGCTGAAAGACTTCACTTAAAATATCCGATTTATGCAATGATCGCTCCCATTATTATCATGGGAACTACGCGAGGCAGTACTTGGGTTGCAGGAATTAATCGGATCAAAGGTACAATCATTGGCATAATAGCGGGTGCTATATTTGAGAGTCTATTTGGTAGCAATCCTTTCTCTTTATTGGCAGCAACGACTTTAGTTATATTTCTTTGTCGTTATTGGGGATTAGGTGAAGCTTACAGGCTAGCTGGATATGTAACTGCGATCGTCCTTTTAGAGCATAGCGATCAGCCGTGGCTTTATGCTTGGGGAAGGTTTTTGGAAACTCTATTAGGGATTGCGATGGCTTTGCTCGTCAACACATACCTTTGGCCATCCCCAGCTACAGAAAGTTTGAGTAAAAGCTTAACTCAGATTTTGACTGATATGGAAAAGCTTTACCAAATTGTCTTCAATTGCTACATAACAGGAGAGTATCAGGAAAAAGCTATCAATGAATTAAGGACAAATATTATCTCATCTCTACGAGAAGAAGAAAAACTATGGCCAGAAGCTAGGCAAGAACAATCTGGGCTATGTTGGGTAGATGAAAGTTGGGAATTCCTCATCAGAAGAATCTGGGCACATATTTCGACTATGAGCAATATTGCTTTAGACAGTCAAGGGAATACCTTCTGGCAAGGATTAGCACCTCAATTAACAGAATTAGCTCAGGCGACTTCTACGAGTTTTGGTAAGCTAGTCAAAGCTGTTACTCATAAACAATCTTCCATAAGGCTACCTGACTTAGAACAAGCTTGCTATGCAGCAGATAAACAAATAGAATCTTTGCAAAACGTCGAGAGTCACAACTATCCTATAGGGGAAATGTTGCGTTTTGCCTCATTCTTCTACAATATGGCATCAATAGCCAGAGACTTACTCAGGATGGGCGATCGCTACACAAAAAAATAAAATTTTCGTCCCTGGTTAATAAACCCTCACTTTCATCGGATTTTTTGATCAAACTACGGTGCACTTTAGAGCGTTTTCATAAAGACACTCAATAGTCAACAGTATTTATACTTAATGGATATATTATTGAGTAACATTAAAAACAAATTTTCAGTGTAATTTCCCTAGGTAAACTAGCAGGTGTTGAGCTAGATTAGTGTTGTCATTTAGTTACATAAGGTTACTGAGAGTATTAATTGATATTAGATTGCATTTAAAACCGTTAATGGTCAACCCATAAATGCATAATAAAAGCTATTCAATCTACCGTAAGTGCGAATCAGTAAGTAGGTGAAAATCAAGCGAACTAGATGTTTGGAATGCTTATCGCTTGTTTTCTGCCTATGACGGCAGTTACTCCACTTAGGAAAACTACTGCCTCGACGGACAGTTTGCTCAAGTCGGGAAACCCTTTCTGTGCAATTGTCCTCCCCTATGTCCTATGCCCCATGCCCCATGCCCATGTATAATCTACTGCGCCAAACAATTCGAGATTTTATCAACAAAGTTCGCTATCCAAAGCGGATTTTGGTTGTACGACAATCCGATCACCAATCGACATACAATGACTACTTTCTCTATTGGGTGAGTCAGAAAGTCCCTGAGGCAGTACAGTTATTTGAGCTACATTATCTCCCTTGTGAGATTACTGACTGGGATCGCTATAGCTTATTCTTGCCATGGCTACAAGACCCCCTTAAAGAGAGATTTCCACACATTTACCAGTATGCCAAGCAGCTAGAAGCACAGTGCTATGAACACAACGTGAGTATCATAAATCCTGTTGATGTTCTCTCAAATTCTATCAAATCAGTTGCATCAAGGCTGATTCGCACTACAGGTCTTCGTACCGCTGAAATAGTGCCGATCACTGATGTAGAAGCTTTCAAAAAAACCTTGGGAGGACTGTCAACTCCCTTTTTTATTCGGGAAGACTGGGTGCATGGGAGTAAAACCTTTTTTATTCAAAATCCCGAAGATGTGCAGAACGTCCCTTTTGACAAATTTATTGCTCCTATAGCGGTAGAATTTATTGACATTAAATCAGAGGACGGATTGTATCGTAAGTACCGTTACTTTGCTGTCGGAGATGAAGGCATTCCAGGTCCTCTAATGCTTTCTCGGTCTTGGGAAGTGCGAGATAACAAATATCGCGTCCTCAAGATGGCAGAAGAGATAGCCTATTTTAGTGGAGAAGACCCTAATCATCATCAGTTACAACAAGCACGCAAAGCACTAGGGTTTGATTTCATGGCTTTTGACTATAGCTATGATTCTCAAGGGAACGTGGTTGTGTGGGAACCTAATCCTTTTCCTGTCATTTGGGGTTCAACAGACAATCTACCAGAGATGAAATATCAAGTTCCCTCCATGGATCGTGTCTATACAGCCTTACTGAAGTTTTATTTGCAACGTGCCAACATCTCTATCAAAATTCCGACTCATGCCAATGTTTAACTATCACTCTTGCCCAACTCGTTAAAAGAAAGTTTCATCAATGACTCCACTTGTCTCGATTATTGTGACTTGTTTTAATCAAGCAAGCTATCTAGAACGCTCAGTAAAAAGTGTACTCTCACAAACATTCACTGACCTTGAATGCATTATTGTAGATGATGGCTCTAGTGATAATACGCAAGAGGTCGCTCAGCAATTGATGAGCTTAGATTCCAGAGTAAGTTACTTTTATAAAGAAAACGGTGGAGTATCCTCATCACGGAATTTTGGCTTTAAACAGGCGAAAGGCAACTGGATTCAGTTTTTAGATGGAGACGATTGGATTCACGAAGATAAAATTAGGTTTCAATTAAGTTATGCAAGTGAATCTAAGGAAGAAGATACTGCATATTATACAGACTATGAACGAGTCTTTATAGACAGAGAAGGAAAGATTACTGACAGACAAGAAAATGTTGTTGGTTCTTTGACAACAGAGCAGCTGATACAGCGGTTACTCATCCCTGACTTTTTAGCTAAGTCTCCATTTCCCTTGCTGCAACAATGTCTACTCATGCACAGAAGTATTTTTCAGAAAAAACTATTTGATGAGAGACTGAAAGCTCTGCAAGACCGAGATTTTCCCTTAGATCTCCTCTTAGCAGGCGTAAATTTTATCTACACACCTATGATAGGAGCATACTATACAAAACATCAATTTAATCGAACCAATAATTGGTCTTACATGAAAAATTATTACATTATGTTTTATGAAACCGTATGTGGCAAGCATAGGAGTTGATTCCCTTATCTCAGATTGGCATCGACTTTTTATTAAAAGAAGCAATTAGAGAAAAAGAGAGAGACAATTTTGATAGGCTTTTAAAACTGGTCAACCCTCCTGTTCATCTATTTAATCAAAAAATAAAAATTAATCACACATTTCTACTGAAGCCAATCTATCTTTCTAGGCTAGTTACTCCCAATTTCTTACTATATGAAAAATACCGAGGACCGCGTTCCAAAAGAATCATAGCTATTTTTAAAAAAATTCTCAATCGACCAAACTCTAATTAAAAAAAATATATCAGTAATTACTAAAATAGAATATTATTCTTTTAGCGCTCTTGGCTGCTTGGCGGTTCATAACAAAATATGAAAAAAAAAGTCTCATTAGTTGTTAGTGATTTATCTGGAGGAGGGGCAGTTCGGGCATTTTTACTAGCTCAAGTTTTGCAAAAACTTGATTTCCAAGTAGAAATAGCAGGCTTTTTATTTGGTAAAGAACTCTATGCAATACCTCCTGGTAAAATACCCATTATTTCAGTTCCTGGCAAAAACTATCCTGCATTTTTTCTATCGGCAACAAAGCTTTTAAGAGAACTGCGTGGAGATATTATTTATGCAGTCAAACCTAAGCTGACAAGCTTTGGCCTTTCTCTACTGAAAAAATACACTAACCATCGTCCTTTATTACTTGATATGGATGACTGGGAATTGAGTTGGTATGGAGGCTTTGAATGGAAGTATCGTCCGAGTCTTAAGCAATTTTATCGAGACATCTTCAAGCATAATGGTGCCTTGAGATTTCCAGACCATCCACTTTATCTCCAGTGGATCGAAAACTTTGTGCAGCAAGCAGATGCACTAACTATCGATACCCAATTTCTCCAAGAACGCTTTGGTGGTGTTTATTTGCCTAATGGCAAAGATACCGCCCTATTTAACCCCGATAAATACGACCCAGAAACCAGCCGTAAGCGTTATGGCCTTTCTGAGTATCGGATTCTCATGTTTCCAGGTGCACCACGACCTCATAAGGGAGTTGAAGATGTCTTAATGGCATTAGACAAGCTCAATCAGTCAGATTTAAGACTTGTGATTGTAGGTGGTAGTCCTTACGATGACTATGATGCTCAGTTGATTCGAAAATGGGCACGCTGGATTATTAAGTTACCAAAGTTTCCAGTAGAGGTGATGCCTGAGATTGTCTCAGCGGCTCATATTGTTGTTGTTCCTCAACGAGACACAGTGATTGCTCATGCTCAATTCCCTCTAAAGTTGACAGATGGGATGGCAATGGCTAAACCTGTAATATCCACCTGTGTGGGTGATATCCCATATATTTTAGGTGACACAGGCTATCTAGTAGACCCTGATTCTCCTACACAAATTGCTGAAAAAATTCAATTGATATTTGACAATTTAGATGCAGCCAATGAACGCGGCAGAAAAGCTAGAGAAAAATGTATAGAAAAATACAGTACAGATACTATGGCATCTACGCTAAGAGAGGTTATTGCAACATTATGAATCAATTAACATTTTCTCATTTTTATAATTAATTTGTGATTAAAATTGCCGATGTCTACAAGCAAACTACTACTCAGATTTGCTAAACCCTATCCAGGCTGGATTTTGCTAACGATATTGCTGGGGTTTTCTGGTTCCTTATTCAACGGGATCGGTACAGCACTGATTGTTCCAGTGATTCTCAAAATTGTGGGACAACAAGTGAATTTAAATGGTGGTCCGCCAATCCTCAAAGCAATTATGTCTCCTTTCGAGCATATTCCAGAAAATTATCAAATCTGGGTTATGACAGGGGCAATTATTCTCATAATTATTTTGAAGAATCTAGCCAGTTACGCCAGTACGTTAGCCTCGAGTTCTCTGACAAGAATGCTAACCTCAGATATGCGGGAAGCAGGGTTGCTAGTTCTCTTAGAAGTCGATATAGATTATTACTCAAAAACAAAAGTTGGAGATTTGATCAATAGTCTAGGTGGAGAAATTGCTCGTGCTTCTGGTGCTATAGGTAATGTCGTAAAAACAGTTATCGTCGGGATTACGATTTTAGTTTTTGTCGGGTTCTTGTTGTCAATTTCGTGGCAGTTAACACTGGCTTCTACAGTTTTGCTGTCTTTTGTCACGTTGATTAATCAGTTTGCTATTTCCCGATCTAAGGATTTTGGCAAGCAACTTTCAGAAATGTCTAAAGCGTATTCGATCGCAGTGCTAGAAGCATTGAGTGGAATTCGTTTGGTAAAAGCTACCGGCAATGAAGAAAGAGAATATCAAAGAATCAAACAGTTGATTCGTGACCGAGAAAGAGCAGATTTTCAGTCTCAAATTCACTCTGAAGCGATCGCACCCCTAAGTGAGATAACGGGTATCACCGCCTTACTCTTGATAGTCGTTTTCAGTCGTACTTTATTCGCCGATCAGATAGCCTCTCTTTCTACCGTATTACTCACATATTTATTAGTACTGCTACGACTTATCCCATTTATCTCTCAGCTAAATACTCTTCGCAGTAGCTTTGCCAATACCAGCGCCAGCGTAGACATGATCTCTGACTTCCTCAGTTGGGAGAATAAGCCATTGATGATTCATGGTAATATTTTATACGAAGGGTTAAAAGAGGGAATACATTTTAATCATCTATCCTTTGCCTACCCTGGTCATGAGAAACTAGTCCTCAAGGATGTCGATTTGTATCTACGGCGTGGCACAACTCTGGCACTAGTAGGTAGTTCTGGTGCAGGTAAATCAACAATAGCAGACCTTTTACCAAGATTTTATGACCCCATTTCAGGCTGTATTATGATTGACGGGGTAGACCTACGTGAGTTCGAAATCAAGTCTCTGCGAAAGGCGATGGGAATTGTCAGTCAAGAAACCTTTCTGTTTAATGACTCAGTCAGAAAAAACATTGCCTATGGACGACCGGAAGCAAGTGATGAGGAAATTTTGATTGCTGCTAAGCGGGCAAATGCTTATGAGTTTATCAGCAAATTGCCTCAAGGATTTGACACACTGATTGGCGATCGCGGTGTCATGCTATCTGGTGGACAAAGGCAAAGATTAGCGATCGCACGTGCATTACTACAAGATCCAGAAATCCTCATTCTTGATGAAGCGACAAGTGCTTTAGACACAGTTTCTGAACGCTTGGTGCAAGCTGCTATTGACAACCTCAGTCGCGATCGTACCACCTTAGTGATTGCTCACCGACTTTCCACTGTGCAAAAAGCCGATCAAATTGCTGTATTAGACCAAGGACGTGTCGTAGAGGTGGGAACGCACGAGGAACTTTTGCAAAAGGGTGGCTACTACTCACGTTTATATTCCATGCAATTCACTGAGGGATCTGAATCTACTAGTAAAGGTTATCAAAACTTACTCCGCCTATCTCATCAAATGCGGACACGGCTGAACACAATTATTGGTTTTTTACGCCTGTTAGTTGATGGCTTAGTAGACAACTCCCAAGAACGGCAAGAATTAATAACAGAATCCTATAAATCATCCTTGAGACTTCTCAACACCATTGATGTTTTTGAAGATAACACGCAGTTGCAGCTGCAGTTTTCATCTGTATCCTCTCATGACAATAAGACTACTAAACATGAATCTTTCTCTCAGATTTTTGAGGAATTGCGAATACAGCTTGAATCTATGCTCACCTCGATTGCCTCGATCACAGACAATTTGGTAGAGACTCCTCAAAAGCAAAATGAGTTGATTAAAGCAGCTTATTATTCTGCTATCCAAATACTGGATGGCTTAGAGGATTTTGAAAAAAGTATCAATGAAAAATAAATATATTTACTACACTGACAAAATATCCATGCAACCCGACACAGCACATGAAATTCATGATGTGATGTGTGCGAATGCAGCAGCTAATTTGGGTTATGTTTCAGTCTTGAGTTATCCAGATCAGAGTTATTTTCCTCTCAACCCGACCCTGTGGATTCAGCCTTTTCAACCAAAACAACCAAATCATAAGTTTATCGAATTTTATAATGTTCAGGAAAAGCTAAAAGTTTGTCCTTTACCCATGCCTTGGCCTATTGACCGAATTCAGGGTAAGCTGACTAACTCTAGTACAATAGCAACTAAATATTATCTACCGTTTTATCTCCGAAATCACGCAAAGATTGTACATACAAGAGATTGGAATTTCGTCAAAGCATCTGTCAAAAATAAAATTCCAGTCATTTATGAGCGTCACTACTTTCAAGAACGACCATTTGAACCAGAAATTATTCACAATCCATTTTTTCAAATTGCTATTACCCAATCTGAACCAGTCCGAGAAAGCTTAATCAAACACGGAATGCCATCAGACAAAGTTATTTGGTTATATAACGGATTTGAGCAATCATTTTTAATGAGACAGTATGAAGACGCCGAACAATGGCGGCGGGAATTACTAGCAAATGGACGCAAATATTTATCTGTTTACTCAGGTGCTTTGTATCGTTTCAAAGGAATTGATCTGCTCATTGAGGTTGCGAAGGAATTGCCTCAAGTACAGTTTGCCATTACAGGTGGTAAAGAGTCACAAGTTAAAGCTTATAAGCAACTTGCTAGAGATCATCAAGTAGAAAACATTGAATTTTTAGGCTGGGTACTACCACGAGAACGATTAGTGAGTCTACTACAAGCGGCTGATGTTTTGGTACATCCTCATTGTTCTGGTCAGGAAGCAAATTTTACAAATCCAGTTAAATTTTTTCAGTATATGGCTGCGGGAACTCCCATTGTAGTGACTGAGATTCCCCCTTTAATGGTCTTCAAGGACTCTCCTTTAGTTGCTGGTTGGTGTGAACCAGATAATCCTCAAAAATTTGCCGAGTGTATTCAGCATGTGTTGGAAACCTATCCGAGGAAAATAGCAGGCTATGCAGATAGTATAAATTT
>JAJPJF010000477.1 GCA_021324415.1 Nostocales cyanobacterium Centralia_MAG_434 | reverse complement strand
AACAAGCTCCTCAGCCCTCTCCAGTTCTTGCTTTGCCAAGACCTGACCAAGTCTCACCAAAAAGAGCCTTATTGGGTGTCATCATGCCTGTGTTAGGTTCGTTAGTAGTGACTCTGGATCTGCAAATGACCAATGCTAGCCTCAAAGATATTCAAGGAGCGTTGGGATTTTCTGCTGATGAAGCTTCTTGGGTTTCTATCGCCTACACCAGTGCAGAATTAATGATGATTCCTCTAGCTGGTTGGCTGAGTCGTGCCTTGTCTCGGCGCTGGTATCTGTGTGTGAATGCTGCTTTGTTTGTCTGTGTTTCTCTAGCCTGTGCTATGGCTTGGAATTTGACATCGTTGATTGTATTTAGAGCACTGCAAGGGATAGTGGCAGGTAGCTTTATTGTTATGGCTTTTACCATTGTGATTACCCAAATGCCAAGATCTAAGCAACACATTGGGTTAGTCATGGTAGGTATTACCTCTAGCTTACCAGTTCCTATTGGCCAACTTTTAGGAGGATGGTTTACTGATAACTATCACTGGCAATATATCTATTACTTAAACTTGCCCTTAGGACTTCTCTTAATAGTCGGTTTATGGCACTGGATAGACATGCAACCAATGCGCCTGTCTTTGCTTAAGCAGTTAGATTGGTTAGGTTTAGCTACGCTGATGGTTTCGATGACATGTTTAATCACAGTTCTACAACGAGGTAATACGGAAAACTGGTTTGACTCAGATTTGATTGTGCGTTTGAGTCTGACCTCTTTTGCATTTCTAGCACTTTTTTGTTTGATCGAATTAAATCGCTCTCAGCCTCTGATTGATGTACGTCTACTAGGACAACGAAATTTTGCTTTTATTAATATCCTAAATTTAAGTGTTGGACTTGTTCTTGCTTATGCCTATGTTTTACCACTCTATTTAGGGCAAGTTCAGGGCTACAATGCTGTGCAAATTGGTTGTGTCTTAATTTGGGGAGCTGTTGTCAATCCTTTTGTACCCAAACTGGTTGAGCTTGTGGAAGCTCGACTGGTGCTTGCAATAGGGTTGGGGATATTTGTCATCAGTTGCTTTATGAATGCAGCACTAACCTACAACAATGCAGGCAATCAGTTTGTTTTATCTCAGGTTGTTCGAGCGATCGGCCAACCAGTCATGGTTGTTGCCGTTTCATATATTGCTACTAGTGGTATTCAAAAAGAGCAGGCAGAATCAGTCTCTTCCATATTCAACATTATCCGAACAGTAGCAGCTACATTGGGCAGTTCTATATTAGAAACCTTACTGACCCACCGAGAGCAGTTTCACTCTAGCAGACTGGTAGAAACAGTTTCGATGTACAACGAACAAACACAGCATCGTCTACAACAGCTTAACCAGTTTTTTACAACAAAGTTAGGTGACCCGAATATTACTCAATCACAGGCTGAAAAAGTATTAGGGCAAAGTGTGCATCGACAAGCCTCAATCATGGCTTACAGTGACTGTTTTTATTTTATTGGCATGGGTCTAGTGCTGAGTGGTCTTATCATTCTTGTGCTTAGAAAAAGTCGCAAGCCTACTGAAATTGTCAACTGAGTTGTGATCAAAGCAACACATCAATTACCTCTAAAAAGGCAATGCATTGCTTCTTAATGATACTGTGTTTTATATTTTTGTTTAATCAAAAAATATAAGCCTATACAAAAAAAATAACCATAGAGACCATACTTTAAAAAAGTTAGAATAAAATGCATTGAGTAAATCGGTGAGAATAAATGATGATTCATTTTATTTGTTAAGTTCGGGCATAGAGGCACCAGTGCGTTGCGGAGGTGTCCTCAGTTGAAGCAACTGGCGTCATAGGCAGAAAGAATAAGTAGTGCGAGCATCTTGCTCGCTCGTGTGATATATCCAGCGAGCAAGATGCTCGCACTACAAAATAAATCTTCCAAATTGAGATGCACCCGAGAAAAAGAATTTATTACTTATATTTATACTATTATTTTATCATCCGATATTCTTAACTTTATATCTAATTTAACTATCTTAGCTATTCAAAAACTTAGTTTGCATAGATAATCTAATCAAATACTCTGTGCTGGAGATTTTACAATAGGCTGATTTGATCTCATGTTAGATTATCTAGTGGTTGATATAAAAAGTGTTTAAAATCTGGGGCAATGGTAGATGAACGCCATTGATTCTCTGCAAGAAAAGTAACATGACAACCCTGTAGAGGAACTCCAGCAAAAATCACTTTTGTTTGTAATGTTGGAGGTTAAAGTGATTGAATCAGCACTAAGAACTGTTATTGTAGGCGGTGGTTTCACTGGGTTATTTACGGCTCTTTACCTAAGCCATCTAAGTTATGTTGGTCAGGTAATTCTGATAGATCCATCAGAACGTTTTGTGTTCAAACCACTACTGTTTGAGTTTCTCAACGGACAAATGAATGCTGATCAGGTCTGGCCTAGTTATGAGGAACTGCTTCGAGGCAGCCACGTAACTTTTGTCCAGGACAGAGTTGAACACATTGACTTAGCAGAACGAAAAGTTGAACTGGCATCTGGGTTGCATTATACTTACACCCACATGGTACTGGCTTTAGGAAGTACATCTGGATATTTTGGAACTCCAGGTGCAGCGGAAAACTCATTTACTTTTCGCAGTGGACAAGATGTACTAGCTCTGCGCCAGCATTTACGTGAGTGCTTACAACGTGCCAGCCAAACTGAGGATACTCAATTGCGCCGAAAATTGTTGACTGTTGCGATCATCGGTGCGGGTCCAACAGGCGTAGAGTTATCTGCAACTCTAGCCGACTGGTTACCAGACTGGTATACCCAATTTGGTGGCGATCCCCAAGAAATCCGTGTGGTGCTGATGAATCGCGGTCCAAATATCCTCTCTGGTGATGTAAATGCTCATCTTCATGACACTGCCCTTGCTGCCTTAAAGCGGCGTGTCGTTCCGGTCGATCTGCTGACAGGAGCACCTGTCACTGCTCTACGTCCTGGTCAAGTAGAGTACACCTACAACAACCAGCCTGCTGTGCTTGAGACCGAAACTATTGTTTGGACTGCAGGAACAGCGACTCATCCTTTACTGAAAGATCTCCCCATACCTCCAGAGAACCGTGACAAGCATGGTCGCCCTTATATCGTACCAACACTTCATCTGATGGGTTATCCAGAGGTCTTTGCAGGAGGTGACTGTGTGACACAGTTCAAACCTGAACCAGCTTTGGCACAAGTAGCTTATCAGCAAGCAAAGGCTATTGCCCATAATTTAGTTAATATCTCTGCTGGTGAAGTTCCCAGAGTGGGTCATGTTTTGCTGCGCGGGACGTTAATGAAGTTGGGCACCATGGAGGGAGCAGCTAATATCTTTGATAAATATATGGTGACAGGCAAAATGGGTCATGTGATCCGCCATATGACATACCTAGAAATGTTGCCAGCACCAGTCCATAATCTGAAGGTCACAGGCGAGTGGCTCAGTGATGAATTATTCCATCGTGCTAAGAGTTTAGTTTGATTGTTCAGTAACTTAAACAGAGTTTTCCAAAATTCAAAAACTGAGATGCGCTTACCTAGATGAATCATTAGAAAATCGATTCCTAAGGAGAAAGCTATGCTAGCTCTGTCTCTAAATAACGCAAATCTACCATACTCTGACCCAATCCATCCGATTATTGTTCACTTCGTGATTGCGATGGTGTTTTTTGCTTTCTTCTGTGACGTAGTAGGTTATCTGACCCGCAATCATCATCTCTTTGAGGTGGGTTTTTGGAACATGTTTGTTGCTTCAGCAGCAATTTTTCTAGCCGTGATTGTGGGTCAGTTTGAAGCTGGTTTGGCAAACGCCTACGACGCAGCACAGCCAGTATTGAATCAACACACGTTGACCGGCTGGTCATTAGCGGCAATTGTCGTCGCTATTACGGGATGGCGTTTTGTGATCCGCAATCGCGACCCACTAAAAATACCACCTGCTTATCTGGGTGTAGCAACGTTTTTGAGCTGCCTAGTGTTCTTCCAAATTTATCTAGGAACCAAACTGGTTTGGGTATATGGATTGCATGTGGAGCCTGTTGTAGAAGCTATGAAACAGGGGGTTTTAAAATGAACTCGCAACTCCTTGACCAGTTGGGATTTAAGTTGGGTGCAAATGGGCTCCCTTATGAGGTTCCAATTCATCCAAATCTGGTACATCTAACTTTAGGTCTTTTCATCATAGCTATTCTGTTTGATATTGCGGGAACACTTTTTCCATTAGAAAAACCGATCCTGAAATATTTTGCCCTGACTGCTTTGCGCTCTGGATTTTTTGATGTCGGTTGGTACAACTTGTTAGCAGCTTCAGTGATCACATTTTTTACCGTAGCCGCTGGCTTTTTTGAGATTTTGCTAGCACAACCACCCGCTAATGTAAAAAGTGCCTGGGGTTTGGGCGCTGGTCCAACCATGATCTTGCATGGGTTGGGGGGAGTCTTTCTGTTGGCAGCGATTATTACGATGACACTTTGGAGAGGATTGCAGCGCTACTCCTGGCGTAAGAACTCTAGAGTGCAAGTTCACTGGAGCTACTTAGTAGTAGGTATCGTGATCATGGTATTGATGTATGTCCATGGAACGCTAGGCTTACATCTGGGAGGCCAGTTTGGGATTCATAATACGGCAGCAGAATTGGTTCAACAGGGTAAAAACCCTAATTTGCTGCTCAAGTAACTTAGACAACCGAAGTTGCTGTTAGATATGGTCATTTATTTTGTAGAGCAGTTAACAGTCAATTATTAACTGTTAACTGTTAATTATTAACAGTTTGGTATTAGAAGTTATGATTAGGGTTCTACAAAATCTGCTGCTTGCTGCTTTTGTGGCGGCAATCATCATTACTAGCTATTGGATCGGACAACAAGCATACTCCTGGATGCCATCTCAAGCAACAGCAGAAGCACAACGGGTTGATGAGCTATTTAGCTTTCTGGTTACATTAGGAGCATTTATTTTCCTGGGGATCGTAGGTTTTATAGTGTATTCGATACTCACCTACCGTGCCGTTAAGGGAGACTTCAGCGATGGTCCAGCGATTGAAGGTAGTTCAAAGCTAGAGGCTTTGTGGACAGGTATTCCAATTCTGCTGGTATTATGGATAGCTGCTCAAAGCTACAACATTTATCAACAAATAGATCTAGAAGGCTTGACTTCTATAGTGCATTTGCACCATTTACCTATGGCAGTCGAACCTGCTTATGCCGAAACCGTCAGCAACAACACTAAGTTGGCAGCTGAAGAGATTAAAGTTACTGCTCAGCAGTGGGCTTGGTCTTTCTATTATCCTGCTAGGAAGGTGACTACTAGTGAATTGCACTTACCACTCAATCAGAGTGTTCGTCTTGTATTGCAGTCAAAGGATGTTCTTCACGGATTCTATGTCCCGGAGTTTCGCATCAAACAGGATATTATCCCCAATCGTCAGATTGACTTTGTGTTTACCCCTACCCAGCAGGGCAAATATCGACTGAGAGATTCCCAATTCAGCGGGACTTACTTTGCCCTTATGCAGGCAGATGTGTATGTTGATGCTCCTGAAGCTTACACTCAGTGGCTAGCTCAAGCTGTTACTAGTCAGTCAACATCGATATCCAATCAAGCAGTAACTGAATACACTCAAGAATCCAAGAAAGCTATCAGAAGTCACTGGCCCACTGTTGTGCCAAATCCTTTATAGTCAACAAGGAATGTCGCTAATGACTCATAATCCTATAGATATTGCTAGCCCTGGTGAGTCTGAAAGTAATCACAGTGATCATCCAATAGGCTGGAAAACCTACTTTGGTTTTAGCACAGATCACAAGGTGATTGGTATCCAGTACTTAGTCACCACTTTTATCTTTTTCTTGATTGCTGGTTTGTTTTCCATGATCATTCGTGGTGAACTCATCACTCCTCAATCCGATCTTGTTGATCGCCCTCTTTACAATGGCTTGTTCACCATGCATGGCACGATGATGATCTTCTTGTGGATTATCCCGTCCTTGGTTGGTCTTGCTAACTATTTAGTTCCTCTTATGATTGGGGCGCGTGACATGGCGTTTCCGAGTCTCAACGCCATAGCTTTCTGGATCATTCCACCAGCGGGTTTGTTGCTACTAGTAAGTTTTTTGTTACCAAGTGGCACTGCTCAAGCTGGTTGGTGGTCTTACCCACCACTCAGCATTCAGAACCCCTCGGGTCATCTGATCAATGGGGAATTTGTTTGGATTTTTAGCATCTTTTTGCTAGGTATTTCTTCAATTCTCGGGGGAATCAACTTTGTCACAACCATCGTCCGAATGAGGGCACCAGGCATGACGTTTTTCCGAATGCCGATCTTTGTCTGGACTGTTCTTAGTGCCCAGTTACTGCAACTATTTTGTCTACCTGCCCTCACGGGTGCCGCAATATTGCTATTCTTTGACCTGACTTTTGGCACGAGTTTCTTCAATCCTTTTCAAGAGGGTAGCCCAATTCTTTACCAGCACTTGTTCTGGTTCTACTCCCACCCAGCAGTCTATGTGATGGTTCTGCCTGCCTTTGGCATCTTCTCAGAGATTATTCCCGCATTCGCCCGTAAGCCTTTGTTCGGCTACAAAACCGTAGCGATCGCCAGCATTGGCATTGCTCTTGTGAGTTCCCTTGTTTGGGTACATCATATGTTTGCCAGTGGCACACCAGGCTGGATGCGGATGTTGTTCATGTTCACCACAATGCTTGTGGCCGTACCTACTGGCATTAAGGTGTTTGCTTGGACTGCGACTCTTTGGAAAGGCAAGTTACGCCTTGAGACACCAATGCTGTTTGCCTTAGGTGGTGTAGTGATGTTTGTCTTTGCTGGGATCACTGGGGTCATGCTTGGTTCGACACCCTTTGACCTTCATGTGAACAACACCTACTTTGTGGTTGGTCACTTTCATTATGTGGTCTTCGGCACAGTCACAATGGCAATTTTTGCAGCAATTTACTTTTGGTTCCCGAAAATCACTGGTCGAATGTATATCGAAGGTTGGGGCCAGGTTCATTTCTGGCTCACTTTTATCGGTGCTAATCTCACCTTTTTTCCTATGCACCCATTGGGTTTACAAGGTATGGTACGCCGTGTTTCTTCCTATAATCCACAATACATGGAATGGAACATCGTCGCGAGCTTGGGATCGTTCCTCTTAGGTATGGCAACGTTACCTTTCATTTTCAACATAGTGGATTCTTGGCTGAGGGGTAAGAAAGCATCTGATAATCCCTGGCGAGCAACCGGACTCGAATGGACGACCTCTTCACCACCCCCAGTGGAGAACTTCGAAGAAATTCCAGTCGTGACCTCGGGACCCTACGGCTACGGTAAATCTAAGTGAGTAGGGAATGGGGAGTGGCCACACTCCCTTCTCTATTAATTTTCATCTCCAAAGGAGTTAGTTGTGGAAAGTCCTATCCGTATCAATCGGAGTAACGGTAGTGAGCATATCCCTGGCGAAAGTGGAAACGGAATCTTTGGTTTTACTGTGTTCCTACTGTCAGAAAGTGTAGTCTTCATTAGTTTTTTCGTCACATACATCATTTTGCGATTAACAAGTCATCACTGGTTACCACCTGGTGTCCAAGGACTAGAAATAGCAAAACCTGCATTCAATACGGTGGTGCTTGTCTCTAGTAGCTTTGTCATCTACTTTGCAGAACGTGCTCTTGAACAGCGCCAACTCAAAAAATTTCGTTTGTTGTGGCTAATAACATCTGCAATGGGAACTTACTTCCTCGTTGGTCAGGCGATTGAGTGGAACAGTCTCTCATTTGGACTTACCACAGGACTCTTTGGGGCTACGTTTTACTTACTGACTGGCTTCCATGGTCTGCACGTTTTTGTTGGTATTCTCTTACAAATAATTATGCTTGCCCGCTCTTTCACTCCGGGCAATTACAGATCTGGTCACTTCGGTGTGAGTGCCACCTCTCTTTTCTGGCACTTCGTTGATGTGATCTGGGTCATCCTGTTCTCGCTGGTCTACATTTGGTAGCTGAGACTTTATTCACACTTAGATTGACTTAGAAGGTAAAGAACCGATGCAACAAACGACTTGGATAAACTCACCTCGCCAACACCAGAATCTGTGGCAGGTGATTCAGAGCTACTGGCAGCTGACAAAGCCTCGGATTATTATTTTACTGCTCATAACCACTGCTGGCAGTATGTGGGTTGCATCGAAGGGACAGATTGAACCACTGCTGTTATTGGTCACCTTGGTAAGTGGTACTTTTGCTGCAGGAGCAGCTAATACGATCAACTGTCTGTACGATCGCGATATTGATTCGATTATGGAACGGACTCGTCAACGTCCAATCCCATCAGGACGGGTTCAACCTCGGGATGCATTGTTGTTTGCGATCGCCCTTGCGTTTACTGCATTTGCCCTGTTGAGTGTTTTTGCCAACTTGTTGAGTGCTTGTTTAGCCATGTTGGGACTTCTTGTCTATGTGGTTGTATACACTCATTGGCTCAAGCGGCATAGTACGCAAAATATTGTCATTGGTGGTGCTGCTGGTGCAATTCCGCCTCTGGTTGGTTGGGCAGCTGTAACAGGTGATCTCAGTTGGACAGCTTGGGTACTGTTTGCCATTATTTTTCTATGGACTCCACCTCACTTCTGGGCGCTGGCGATGATGATTAGTGAGGATTACTCTCAGGTTGGAGTACCAATGCTCCCAGTGATTGTAGGTAATAAATCGACTTCCCAACAGATTTTTTGGTATAGCTTAGCATTGATCCCCGTAACGTTATTACCTGTCTATCCTTTACATGCGATGGGATCTGTGTATTTAGGTTTGGCATTGCTGCTAGGTGGAGTGTTTATTTACAAAGCTTGGTTGTTGATGCAGACTCCTTCGGATACTCAATTAGCGCGATCGCTTTTCAAATACTCTCTTCTTTATATGATGTTATTGTTTACAGGGATGGTCGTGGATACAGTGTTGCTAATTCCCCATTTGAGTGTTCGCATACATTGATACATCAAGATAAAGATTATGCACCCCATATCTAACTTAAGAAAATGTCAATGCAACAACTCAAAACACAGCTGACGGAAATGGTCACCCCGTTGCTCAAAGTTGCCATACTGATCGAAACTTGCACAAGCAGGAGATAACAGCACCACTGGCGCTTGATACTGCTTTGCCAATTCTACAGATTTTGGGATCGCGCATTCCATTGTTTCCACAATTTCAAAACGGTCATAGCCCACCTCTAGTAAGCGTTGGGCAAATGCACGGGAAGCACTACCAATGAGCAATACAGCAGCAGCGGAGGATTGAATCATTGCAAGCCAGGCTGTGTCGTCACCAGCTTTTGCTTCACCGCCAGCAATCAAAATGACGGGAGTTTTGACTGATGCTAAGCCAACTTCTGCTGCATCGTAGTTAGTTGCCTTACTGTCGTTGATAAAATCAATTCCTTGCCAAGTACAAACATGTTCTAAGCGATGAGGAACACCTGGAAATTCGCTGATGGCGTGGGAAATCGTATCTTGATCAATTCCCGCTAACCGTGCTGCTGCAACTGACAGCAGTAGATTTTGCAGGTTATGTTCTCCCACCATTCGCAATGCAGATGCTTCGACTATACGTTTGTCTTCTTTTGAGTTTGTATGCAACTTCTCTACAACCCAACCGTCTTCAATGTAGAAGCCTTTGGAGCCTACCAGATAGTCTTTGCCTCTAACGCTTGTCCAATAAGCATCTGGCCAATGGCTGATACCTAACTTTCGTAAATATGCATCATCGCCATTGAACACTTGCAACTCAGACTTACGCAGAAGCTGAGCTTTTATGTTGTAGTAGTTTTCTAAAGTTTTATGACGGCTGAGATGATCTGGCGTGAAAGTTGTCCAAATACCAATTCGCGGTGCAATAGAGGAAGAAGATTCTATTTGATAGCTGCTAATTTCGGCAACCACCCAATCGAGTGGAGAACGAGTAGATGAAGTCGTCATTTCTTCCCCCACTCCCCGATCTCCCAAAGAAAGAGCAACTTCACATGCCGCGTAACCAATGTTACCGCAAGCAGGGGCGTTCAATCCGGCTGTGCGAAAAATAGCCGCAATTAGGGACGTTGTGGTGGTTTTACCATTTGTGCCGGTGATGGCTACCCAAGGGACATACTGTAAACTGCGCCAGGCGAGTTCCATTTCCCCAATCGTCTCAATCTTCAAACTGCGCGCCTTGACGAGTACTGGTATATCCCAAGGGACCCCAGGACTAACAACAATGAGTTGAGGTAATTCAGAATCTTCTAATTCCAAGGAATACCCCAGTTTGACGGTTATTTGTTCTGCGGCAAGCTCTTGCTGTTGTTTATGGAGGTCACAGGAGGTGTTGCGATCGCTCAACACCACCTCCCAACCCTCCCGTTTCAACAATCTCGCCGCAGCAATACCGGACTTTCCTAATCCAACGACGTGAGCTAGTGGCATAGACTGTGGCAGAGGTCCCTGGTTAAGCATTCCTTATCCTAACGTTTCTTGGCATGATTTACACACTTTTTTGTTGACTTATGCTACAAATTTTTTACGATAGCACCAAAATCAGCTAAAACTCGCGCATGGTTACGAAGTAGTCCTAACAAATTTAATCGATTTTGCTTAACCTCTGGATCTGGGTCCATGACTAAAACACTTTCTGGTCCGTCAAAAAAGGTACTTACAGTGGGAGATGTTTTTTCTAAAGCTGTGACTAACTGTCTATAATTTCGTGATTGCTGCGCCGCGACAGTTTGTGGCACTAACTCTAGTATGGCGTTGTAAAAAGCTGCTTCTGATGGTCTGTGAAATAGCTCCTTACGGATAACAGAATTTGGTTGTAGCTGTTTGGTGTCTAAATCTCCCTGGACTGCCAACCGTGCTGAACGGTTGATGGTTTCATAAATTCTTTCCAAAGTTCCATCTTTACGAATTTGTTGGAGGAATAAAGCACGATCGCGTACATCCAATAAATCTCTGAGTGCGCGTTCTGTATATTCAGGATCATTCTCTCCCAAAACTGCGTTGACTAAGTCATAATCTATCTGAAGTTCTTCTTGTAATAATGTCCGTATACGTTGTAAGAAAAATTCTTCTAAAGCTGTGATCAATTGTGTTTTGTCTGTTGCAATTTCCTCTATTAACTGCTTCAAATTAATAGGTAAATTAGAGAACCAAGTAATATTAATCACAGCATTAGCAGCCCGTCGTAAGGCAAAGGGATCAGAAGAACCTGTGGGGATCATCCCAATAGAAAAGATACTCACCAATGTATCAAGTCTGTCTGCTAAACCGACAACTTGACCCGCAAGAGTTTGGGGAAGAATATCATCTGCTCCCCGTGGCAAGTAGTGTTCGAAAATTGCTGTTGCTACAGCTTCTGGTTCTCCACTTGCTGCTGCATATTTTTGTCCCATGACTCCCTGTAGTTCAGGAAACTCATAGACCATTTGGGTCACAAGGTCGGCTTTACAAAGCAAAGCTGCTCGGTGAATATTGTGAGTATCTTCTTTCCCTAATTGCAATTGTGCTGTTATTTGCTCCGCGATTTGGGAGATGCGTCCCACCTTATCAAGCAGTGAACCCAAATCTTCTTGGAATGTCACTTTTGCCAATTGGGGTAAAAAACTGTCTAGAGGCTTCGCTAAATCCGTTTTGTAGAAAAACTGTCCATCAGCTAACCGTGCACGTATAACTCTGGCATTTCCCAGAGCAATAATGTCTGATTTTGCGGGATCACCGTTGGAAATTGTGACAAAATGAGGCAGTAATTCGTTATTATTGGCGTCTTTGAAAACTGGGAAATAACGCTGGTGACTCACCATGACAGTGGTAATCACCTCAGTAGGTAAATTTAAAAATTCAGCTTCAAATTTGCCGAGAACTGCTGATGGCCATTCTACGAGGTTAGTAACTTCCTCTAATAAGTCTGGGTAAATTTCTGCATAGCCATTTACTGTTTGCACAGCTTCCTGAATTTGTTGTTGAATTGTGGCTGCTCGTTCATGCACATTAACAACAACATATGCAGAACGGAGTGTGGTGATATAGTCAGTAGCCTGCGCAATAGTGACCGTTTCAGGATGCAACACACGATGACCGTATGAGATGCGATCGCTGTTAATTGTCTCAGAACCGTTCACCAATTCAATTGGTAAGACTTGATTATCCAACAAAGCGACCAACCAGCGAATGGGGCGAGAAAACTTTTCATCTCCATCACCCCAGCGCATCAGCCGCTTACCTTCTAAACCCCAAATCCACTCATGAATAAGTTCTGTTAAAATTTCTGCTACATTCCGACCAGGAATGGATTTTCGCACAAAGACAAAATCTCCTCTATCAGTAGCACGAACTTCTAACGCCGAAACCTCTACACCTTGCTTTTTTGCAAAGCCTGCTGCTGCTGGTGTTGGTTTGCCGTCTTTAAATGCTGCTTGTGCGGGAGGACCTTTGATTTCTTCTTCGCGATCTTCTTGTTGTGACGGTAACCCCTTGATAAGTACCGCTAGACGCCGAGGTGTGCCATACACTTCCACAGATTCGCTATTTAGGCTATGTGCTGCCAGAGATTGGGGAATCCGCGATCGCCATTGTACAATGGCGTCACTCAAAAAGCTTGCAGGTAGTTCTTCTGTACCAACTTCTAATAAAAATGCAGGCATGGGACTATATTTTCAAAGCGTAGCTTAACTATATTAGTCAATTTGAACAGTTTATCGTACCTGCGTGCTTCCTTTGTGGGAGATGAGTTATGAATGAGTAAAGTCTCATGTTTCCTCTAAACAATCTCTGCACACCTACTGTCTAGCCAATTTCACAACAATTACTTTTTGGTATAGTAAGACAGTTTTTAGGGTAGGTGGCATGAGTGCACACCTTTTTGATAATATAAAAATGTCATGACAAAACAAAATCTACCTGTAACCCGTGGGAAAGTAAACGCTCAATACCAGAAGAGACAAAGGTTTTCTGGGATAAAACCTTTCCCAATTTAGATAACCAAAGTTTTCAGAGACTCTATTTCTAAACACATTTTGTAGAGAGCTTTTTATGCATAACAATCCTTTGCGTGAAGAACCTCGTTGGCAGCGTGCTGCTGTCATTCGTTCAAATCATGAGTTCTTTCTTTTAGAATGGCTAAGGTCAACTGGTCGTTTAATAGAACGTGAAGCGCAAGAACCTGACGACTATCTCAATGAAGTTGAAGAAATATCAGAGATTATAGAGGTTGATGATCTACCGTACAGTTTTGATGATGATGAAATTGACGTGGATTTAGAGGAATAGTTAAGAACTCCAAAGTAAACATCTGAGAGTTTTGAGTTTGTTGTATGGTAGGTAATCAGACTACCATACATATTATTTCATTCTTTCTACAGAGAGATTTTATTTTGGTGGAGCTTGTTATATTTGAATGTAAAGAGAAAGAAAAATTTAACATTGTATTATGCATGACTCATCTACTACAGCCTCCTGTGAAGCAGTAGAACCTGATGAAGAGCCTCCGTCTGTGATATCGCTAAAACGAATGAAAATCAAGGAGACAAAAGGATTCTTTACTGATACAAAATCTACTCAAATTGCTGCAGACATTACAGCACTTCATGTAGGTTGGCAGGCAGCAGCTTTTCATCGCTTACCGAGACATCAGGCGATCGCTGTCTACCAGTACCTAGATACCAATGTACAACAGCGGCTGATTGAAGATTTCAAAAGACGGAAGGATCTAGATATTTGTGAGGAGTTATTACCTAACGAACGAGTGAAACTGTTTGAGTTACTCTACATCCCAAAGACTGACAAGGATACAGAGGAAGAGGAGTTTGAAGAAAGCGATGATGCTGCTGTCAATAGTCCTTTAGCTATCTTTAAACAAAGATTTGTGTGGTTATTGGTTCTACTGATTGCAAGTACAGGTACGACGGCTGTCATTAAAAGTCAGGAAGATGTGTTGCAACAAGTTGTTGTGTTAGCCAGCTTTATTCCTCTGCTGATTGCTGGAGGGGGAAATATAAGTACACAGGCAGCTACAGTCGTAGTTCGTATGCTGCACAAAACAAAAACTAAATTGACGGACTTGTTACCACAAATCCTGTATCAGGAGATGACGGCAAGCATTCTATTGGGGTCAATTTTAGGAGTCCTTGTGGCAGCTGAAGCACTCGTGTTGCAAGATAATCCTGTAGTGGCCCTTGTGGTTGGGTTAAGTCTGTTTATCATTTCAGTCTTAGGCACTTTGTGCGGTTCAATGTTGCCGTTTTTCTTTGAACTTGTTGGATGTGATCCAGCCTTAATGTCAGCTCCTCTAAGTGCTACATTTATAGATGTGGTGGGAATTTTGATTTACCTCTACATAGCTCGGCTGATTTTGCACATTTAATGACTTGCAGAAACTGAGTTTTTTCGAGGTAGAACAACGAAGTTTTGTGATTTTCAGGTGTAAAAACCTGGTTTCTGAAACACTCGTTCTAATAGAATCGGTACTGTAGGAAAGGGTCGAAAATAACAAAATGTATAAATTTTGTTAAAGATGAAAATTACAGTTTATTGCTGTGTTCCTGGTTGCTCCGAGTCTTCAAAATGGAACATACTAGACTACCTGCTTGCAGTCTTGATGAGTAAAAGTCTGAAACCTTATGTATGTGTTAAACATCACCATTTATTTGATGATGTTGATATCTCTGACTATGACCCTGATGTTAAAGAATGACACTCTGTCACGCTTGTTCTGCTTTCAAAGCACGACGTGCTAATTTAGCATAGGTTTTGACTGTTTCATAAGGCATTCCCAAGTCTTGGGCTACAACCTGCAACGACTCTCCCATTTCGCGCCGTGCCAAAATTGTTGCCCATTTTGAGGCTATTTCCTCCGCACGTTCTCCTCCTGTGCGCTTACGTTGTGCTTTGAAAATTTCTGCTAAATCCTCAATTCGTTTTGCCAATACACTTTGTAAATCAGGCTCATTCTGCACAACTTGAGATGACCAACCCAAACGAGTTTGTCCTAATCCAAAGGTAGTTTTGTGACCAGTACCGCAGTAGGGCGCGAGGTTCCCTAAAGCATAAAACAATTGCTGAAACTCTGGTTGTTTTGATGCGTCTTTAGTCAAACTCATCTCTACTGCGCCAGTGAATCCTGTAACTGCACCTTTTTTCCCAGCCAATACTTTTGTCGTTGTTAGTTGACAGCGGCTAATCAACACGTAATTATCCACCCATTCAAGAAATGCGTCTTGGTCAATTGGCATTCCGGAAAAGTCATTCCATCGGCGCAAATAGCTGTGAAACACATTCGTTGGCATTGGCAAGGGGAAGTGATGACCTTTACGGCGAAAACTTGTAGGACTCAAGAACTTTAGGCTAACTGTTTCCCTATGCTCAGAATTAAGTAACTCTTCATAAGTTGTGGGAGCATGAGCAATTTGACAGGATTTTATCTGCAACGTTGCATTTCGCAAATTAAGTTCTCTAGGCAAATTTCGCATCCACTGCTCAAGCCAATTTACAACTTGACCTGATAGTGCTGTGATATACCAGCGATAAATAGTGTTTGCTTTGAGCTGCACTTCTCGACCACTACTCACCATTTCTCCATCCAAAGCCGAAATGGTGAAGGGTTTTTCTGATTCACCATCGTGAAGATAAGCAGACAGTTCTGGATCTGAGGAACGTACTTGGTCAAGAAACCAGGCATGCAACCCAATGGTGTACTGGGGATAAACAAAAGTATCTGCTGGGGAGATTAATTCAAACACTAAACCAACCAGTTCTGTGTTTGACGACCAGATCGGCTTGGATTGATAAGAATTGGGCTTTTTTGAAGTACGTCGTGGCATGAGAACGGATTACCTCTATACCAGTATATATTTTTCAGTACTTCAGTTTGAGAATGTTTAAAGCCACAGAAATCAGGGTTAGGAAAATCATGAAGCCAACTCCATCCAGTAAAGTTGTGAGCACTGGTCCGCTGCAAAGTGCTGGATCGAGAGAAAGCCGCTTAAAGCCTAGTGGTAATAAAGTTCCTAAGGTAACAGCCACTAACACATTTACTGACATGGACAGTCCCGCCACCAAAGCCACCCATCTGTTTTCAGGAGATGCCCAAATCAAAGACAGTATGACTAGAGTCAGACCTAGGATAACAGAGGTGCCCAACCCAGCTAAAATTTCTTTGCGGAGAATTCGGAAGGTGTCCTTAAGTGTTAACTTGCCTACACCCAGTCCTCGAATGGTCACTGTTAGAGCTTGAATACCAACAGTACCACTTGTATTCGAGAAAATCGGCATGATAACTGCTAGCACTGGTATCAGGGAAATCACACTCTCAAAGGGTGCGATCGCACTCGCTGCTCCGATATAGAGAACCATGACTCCCAACAACCAAGGCAAACGCTTCCTGAGAGTCACCAAGGGATCTGCTAGCACCTCTTCATCACCACCCTGAACTCCAGCCAATCTCTGGATATCTTCAGTTGCCTCTTCCTCTAAAATATCTACCACATCGTCAATCGTGACAATCCCCACCAATTGATCTTCACGGTCAACAACTGGCAGTGCTAGTAAGTCATAGCGCTGCATCAATTTCGCCACTTCTTCTTGTGCCATGTCAGTGTAGGCTTTGATGACACGCTTGCTAGCAATATCCTTAAGCAAAGCGTTAGGAAGAGAAAACAGTAGCTGTCGTAGTGACACAATTTGTACTAACTTACCTTCGTCGTCAGTAACATAGGCATAGTAAACTGTCTCTTTATCTTGATCACAAAAGCAAATTTTGCTTAAGGCTTCACCAACTGTCAATCCTTCTTCTAGCCGCACGCACTCTGTGGTCATAACACGACCAGCAGTGCCTTCAGGGTATTTTAGGATCGTTGCTGTTGCCTTTTGTTCAGCCTCACTCAGTTGATCCCGAAGTTGCTTGACGGCTTTAGGAGGTAGTTCATCAAACAAAAATGCCCGTTGATCTGGACTCATTGCCTCCATAATTTGAAGCACCTGCTCTTTTGATAGGGAACTGAGCAGTTCTTCCTGTACAGACAACGGCAGATATTCAAAGACTTCTATTGACTGTTGTGACTCCAGTAAGCCAAAAGTACTCACTTTTAGCTCTCGTGGCAGTTGAATAAGATAGTCTCCCACATCAGGCGCAGGTAACTGATTTAGTTCTACCTGTAGCTGGTTTAAGTCAGTAATGTTAGAGAGTGAAGATACACCAATGAGCATGAAATCTCCTTACCAGTGGCTTTCAAATGAAACAGCACTGTATTTACAACTAAAACTTTTAACGCTTAGTTGCACAGTCGTCTGGAAATCCAGCTTCTACAAACATTTTTTCAAGTGTGCTGCCAGTTTCTAATAAGGTTATATTAGCAAGCTGTTCATGCTTCTTCACAAATTGAACCTTTTGCAAAGCATCATTTTCTCAATAATCGTAAACCACTCAGAGTGACCATAACAGTAGAACCTTCATGTCCAATCACTCCGATAGGCAAGTTAATACTTCCAAGAAAGTTACCAATCAAAAGCAAAACAATGAAACTTAGGGCAATAATAATGTTCTGTTTCACCGTTGCTTGTGCTCTTTGACCCAAATGCATTGCCACAGCTATTTTTTCTAAACGGTCTGCCATAAGTACAATATCTGCTGTTTCCAGTGCAATATCACTACCCGCAACTCCCATCGCAATCCCCACAGATGCCTGTGCTAATGCTGGTGCATCATTAATTCCATCTCCCACCATAGCTACAGTATGATATTCTTGCTGAAGACGATGGATAATGTGAAGTTTATCTTCTGGTAGCAATTCTGCATACACTCGATCTACGCCAACTGCTTGCGCGACATTATGAGCAGTTCTCTGGTTATCGCCAGTTAACATCACAATCTGTTGAACTCCTAGCTTCCGCAACTGGGCGATCGCTGTGGTTGCTTCTGCTCGTACCAAGTCGGCGATCGCAATCACACCAAGTACCACTGATTCCTGTGCTACCCAAACAACCGTTTTTCCCTCCTCTTCTAGCAGGCAAGCCGCATCCTGTAAATCATCTGGCAAAACAGTCACATGCTGCTTGACAAAAGTGGCATTACCGACAATTGTCTGTTTGTGTTCATATAAACCTACAATTCCCTGTCCTGGTATCGCTCGTACCTCCACAGCCTTTACCCAATCTAAAGCACTCGCCGCCTGCACAATTGCATTACCAATGGGGTGTTCGGAAGAAGATTCTACAGATGCAGCACTTTTTAAAACATCCTCTGACGAATATCCACTGTTGGGGATCACCTTGAAAACCTGCACCTGTCCTGTAGTAAGTGTACCAGTTTTATCAAAGGCGATCGCTCGCACCTTACCCATCATTTCCAACTGGGCACCATTTTTGAACAAAATCCCTTGCCTTGCACCATTGGCAATTCCAGAAAGCAGAGTAGGCATAATTGATGCCATGAGTGCACAGGGAGAAGCCACAACCAGGAAGGTAAGAGCACGATAAATTGTCACTTCCCAACTCCAACCCCAAATAAAAGGCGGCAAAATTGCCAGCAATAATCCAGCTAGCACAATAAACCGTGCATACCTCCGTTCAAATCGCTCAATAAATTGTTGAGAAGGGGGTGCAGAGTCTTGTGCTTGTTCTACCAGCCGAATCACCCGTTGAATCAAACTGCTTTCTGGTGGTTGATGCACTTTGAGATGAAGAGCACCGTAACCGTTGAGTGTACCTGCAAAGACTTCCTCTCCTATCGTCTTTTCTATTGGTAAAGACTCCCCTGTAATTGCAGCTTGATTGATAGTGCTGTAACCAGAAATAATCACTGCGTCAGTGGGAATCAGTTCCCCTGGTTTGACAACAATTTCATCTCCTACTTTTAGCTGGCTAATAGGAACAACTTCTTCTTGTCCCAAACGCAAAACCCTAGCAGTATCTTGTGTGAGACTCATCAAACTGCGGATACTCCGCTCTGTTCGTTGCATGGCGTAGCCTTCAAGTGCCCCACTAATTGCAAAGATGAGAATCAAAATTGCCCCATCAATAATTAAGTGATACTCTTTTCGCCACAAGCCTAGACCGGCTGCACCTAATGCCGCCACAATCATTAGTAAATCTACATCCAGTTCCTTTTCTTTTATGAGGGTTGTTAGTCCCTCACGTGCACTTTCGTAACCACCAATCACATAAGCAGCAGGTAACAGCAGTAATGCCCATCCTAAAAAACCAAGATGTAAAGCAAACCATCCCAGGAACAACAGCACTCCGCAAAGGATTGCTGCTACGGCATCTGTATGTTCTTTTGTTAATTGGGTCAAACGCTGTGGGTAGAGCATGAGAAGTGTTATTAGTAGTTTTCTCTCACGCTAAACCTTGACATCAATGTCAATGTCAAGCCAATTTGCATTTTGCATTCTTCATAAACAAAACCCCACTAGTCTTAGTGGGGTTCTCCTAGAAAATTGCTGTGAAAGATCCAATCAACAAAAATGCTAGTCATAAATTCTGAGTAAATCCTGAGGATATTTTGGGAGAGTTATCACAAATCGATTCTCGGGCAATTTTGGTAGTAGTGGAATAAAACTTGGGCCTAACAACCCATTTCGCTATAGCGATATGACAGTTTCAGTAGATTCACCCTGCGCGTGACGGGGGCGAAGATGTAAAGTGATTTCTGTATCGAGTCGCTTGAGAAAAATGAGGAGTTTGCCCTCGCTGAACCGTTGAAACTCTCCTTTCATTAAATGAGATACTTCTGGTTGCGGAATGCCAAGAAGTTTGCTAATTTCACGCTGTTTCAGGTTGCGCTGTTTTAGCTAGACCGAGTTGTTGAGTTTGCTGGTGAAGTAGAGTCAGCAGGTTGAACTTCTATGACTCCCCGAAACATATTCATACCGCAAGTAAAGTTATATGTACCTGGTTTCTCTGGCTGAAACTCGATTGGTGTAACTTGGTTAAGTGGCAAGTGTTTGGCAATCTGAAAATCAGGTAACTGGACTTCCTCAAGACAACTACTGGGATCATATCGTAGGAAATTTAGCCTGACTCTTTGACCAGTATTAACGACAACATAGCTCGGTTCATATCCACCATCCACCGTAACGGTAATTTCTTGGATACCTTGCTTCGCCTGTGCTTTTTGGGATTTTGGCTTATTCAACAGGAACCACCACAACTCCAATCCGATGAGGGTTAAGCCACCTGCGGTCACTGCGCCTTTAACCCAGAGTGGTTGCTTAATATAGTGAAACTGAGTGAGTGGTGAATTCTCGGATGGCTTTTCGTGAGACATCTGAGCAACTGTTTGACCTGAGGCAACCCCAAGCACCACCCCAAAGCTTGCAATACTACTAACTATGACTTTTTTAAAAGACATTGGCTCCATCCCTCCTTAAGCCAGTGCTTTGGGTTGAAAATTACGCAACCGTAGGGCATTGGTAACTACGGAAACTGAGCTAAAAGCCATTGCTGCACCTGCAATAATGGGGTTGAGTAACCAACCTAAGACCGGGAAAAGAACCCCAGCGGCAATGGGAATTCCTGCTACGTTGTAAATGAAGGCAAAGAACAAATTTTGACGGATGTTACGAATCGTGGCGTGGGAAAGTTGAATAGCAGTGACAATGCCTTGCAGGTCACCCGATATAAGCGTGATATCACTGGCGGCGATCGCCACATCTGTCCCAGTTCCAATTGCAATTCCCACATCAGCTTGAGCTAGTGCTGGTGCATCGTTAATACCATCACCCACCATTGCCACAATTTTGCCTTCTGATTGGAGTTTCTGCACTGTGGCTGCTTTTTGGTCGGGACGGACTTCGGCTAATACTCGCTGAATGCCAACCTCACGAGCAATGGTTTCTGCACTGGGGCGGTTGTCTCCTGTAAGCATCACCACTTCCAAGCCCAGCTTTTGTAAAGCACGAACCGCACCAACAGAAGACGGCTTCAATGCATCTGAAATGCCCATCAGTCCAAGGATTTTTCCATCTACTGCAATCCAAATGACCGTTTT
>JAJPJF010000025.1 GCA_021324415.1 Nostocales cyanobacterium Centralia_MAG_434 | reverse complement strand
CTTTTGTTACCTTCGGCAGAGAATAATCTCAAACCCCTATTTTTACGTCTCTTTTCAACAAGGAGATTTAAATGACAAAATTGGGATGTGATTGCACAATTCATTATTTTGTTTAGCATTCAGAGTTGAGGTAGTATTTTTCTCTCCTCGTAGTAACAAAAGCGTCTGAGGAAAGCGATCGCATTCCCAATGGATGTAAAGAAACCTTGCGATTTCTTAGAAGAGGGATTATGTGCAAATCCTCTCTCTACATAGCGGTTTGCACATAAACTGAATTTTTTGCTCATATCTTGAATTTTTTTACTCATATCCTGAAATCCCTTCCACTACCACTCATCAGCAAAACTCAACCCCCACACGCATTCAAGAGCTATACTTCCCCATCCTATGATTGGCTTAATCTTCACTGCGACTGTGCAGAACTTTTCATCTTTTGCGCAAATCTCACTAGAATTTTTCATCTTTTGCCTCAACATTTTTCATCTTATGTGCAAATCATCCCCTCAAACTCCCTCTCTTTCGTCCCAAATATTTCATCTTATGTGCAAACCGACAAATTACCTAAAAGAATTAAAGCTTTCAAAAAGTTAATAAAAAGCGTGGTTTATTTTATACCACGCCCAACTCCAAAGTTTGATTAGCATCCAGTCGCATTATGTGCAACCGATACAATGAGTTTTACACTGTTTTTCAGTAGTCACCTCAGTGGTTTTACTGCATTTGAACAAAAATTATTTAATGTCGGCAAGCATGTCAAGTAAGTTAATTGCTAAGTATTTACAATTAATCAATAAAAAAGCGTGGTTTATTTTGTGCCACGCTTAACTCCCAATGATTAGCATTTAGTTACATCATATGCAACCAATATGGCAATTTTTACACTCTTTTTCAATAATCATCTCAGTGGTTTCACTGCTTTTTAAGCAGCGCTCTCGCTGTTGTTTGCAAAGGCGATCATTTATTTGGTACATCAATAAGCAATTACTTAATCAATCAATCAATCCTATTTTTTTAAACACTTTTTACAGAAATATGGCATAAAATAAACCTTAATTACTAAAATATTTTACTATAAGTAAGGTAATATTGGTTTATTGATATGCCACGCAAAAACAATGTTTTCAATTTATATTAGAGCAAGTAGTTACACCCTAGATAATTTATATTTTGCCATCAGTTTTCAAGTTAAACCTTAGTAAAAACACTTAAATCAAATTCAATTCTTATGAATTTTCCAAAATAAAAAACGTGGTTACATCAAACCACGTTTTAAGGTAAAAAGTCTAATATCTTCTATAAGTCGGACAATATATACTTTTACATTGATTTTCTATATTCACCCTAGTATTTTTACGGTATTTTTAAAATAAAAAAGCGTGGCTCACACAATGCCACGCATATATACAAACAACCAGGTGCGTGTCTGAATACTCTATAACTTTTACACTTTATTTTTAAACCTGCCTCTGTGTTTTTACTAAAAATTATTTTCAACCATCTACATTTTTTCCGTTACCGCGTTGCTGTAACAGATATTGCCAAATACGGTTGATTTCTGCTTGCCATGCTTGGCGATCTTGTATTGGTTGCGCTCGCTCTATACCGAGTTTCTCACCAGTGAGAAGAAATCATTGGTGTGAGTCAAATTTGGGAGAATTAAATTGATACATTATCAAATTAGATTCCAAATCAGGATATTTCAAGGTGTAAACCGAAGGCAGGAAGATAAATAATACACACTATAAATCAATAATACTGAAATAAAAAATTTTGGAGAAGAAAACTAGACACACCAGCTACTGCTGCTGGAGAAATCGATTTAAAGTATGTCGATGAATCAGGGTTTTGTGCTTGGAGTGAACCCAGTTACAGCTATTACTTTCTTTGTCAACAAAAACGTTTAGAACAAAGTCAGCGTCGGGGACGAAGGTTGAGTATCATTGGTTTTCTCCAACCTTTAATTAGTTTCGTTTATGGTCTGGTGATTGGCGGGGTTTCACGCAAATCTTATATCCAGATGATGGAACTCGAAGCCCTTGAAGCCCACAAATCAGGACGCATCAGAGTCATCGTTCAGGACAACGGGCCGATACATCGATGCCGTGAAGTTCAGCAACTATGGTCAAAGTGGGAACAGATGGGTTTATCAGTAAACCAAAAACTTTTGGAAAAAAACGTAATAATAAGGGTTCCAGCACTCGTGAACAAGAAGGCAAACAGCATTGGGTTAAGAGCGTTCACGTAGTGGCGGCAACAGCCTCGCCTTAAGGTCGGCGGTGGCATTGGCTAAAATGCTCATGAATAGGTTGTTTTGTGGAATGCCTCCATTTAGGTGAAATGTCCGTAGGGCAAGGCTTCTAAAAAACTTTTTGGTTTACTGGTTTATACATCTTCTTTTTACCTAAATACTGTTCGCAAATGAACCCAATTGAATTGGAATGGCAATACCTCAAAAAAGATGAACTAGCTTCTAAAACTTTTAAGGATGAGTTAGACCTTGCCGGGAGATGTGATTGATGGTGTTCAAGCTAGAGCACAGAAGGGAAACTACAGTACACAACGTGTTAGATTTAACTCTCATTCTTCTGCTTAACTGTTTGTTACATACTTATAAATTTTTCCACCGACCTACTTAACTTTCATTTTGGCAATGGTTCTGCTGCTTTAGTAGCATCACGACCAGATGTTTGGTTTGGCTCTATTCATAGCTCAACAATCCTCAGTTATCTTTATAAAGAAGTTCAACCAGCAAACGATAGACAAACTTTCATTCCTTTGGCTCACTCACCTAGTTCAAAAGAATTTTTAACTGCAGTTGATCAGTTGATGAAAAAGTCATTAGATTTTGGTTGCGCGGCTATGGTTGTTTCTGTTGGCTATGACATTATTATGGATGATCCTCACGGAGGTTGGAATCTGCAACCTTCTATTTTCGAGGAAATTGGTCAGATTCTTACTCAGGCATCTATGCCACTTTGTTTAGTTCAGGAAGGAGGCTATCTGTATTGCAGTATCTAGGTTAGGTGAGCGTGCAACTGTACCAGATTGTCCACTCAACAAGGGTTGGTCGGCTTTGACTTTCACTTTGCTCGCATCCTGCTGGTTCGCAGTTTTTTTTCCAATGTTTGTTGTGTTCATCAAAGCGACAGTACCATGTTT
>JAJPJF010000243.1 GCA_021324415.1 Nostocales cyanobacterium Centralia_MAG_434 | reverse complement strand
CCATGTTGTAAATGCAGCGGGGCAGGGGTTAAAGCTGCTACTAAGTCAGGCAAATCCGCGTAGCGCATAATTCCCGGTAGGGCGGTAGCACCATTAGCTGATAAATCACGGGCAAAAATCGCTGGATAATTACCCAAGCAAGCCACTAAGCTAACTGGAATAGGACGAGGATAACATAAGGCTGCGTGTAGCGCTACGGAAGCTCCCAAGCTTCTACCAAAAATTCCTAGACTGTCTGCTTTGACCCAAGATTGAGCTTCTAGCCAATGCAAAGCAGCCACTGCTTCCCTGACCAGAATTGCCAAAGGTGATAGACCTTTTAAACCCAATGCTAAGGCTAAAAGGTTAGCTTCATCACGATTTCCTAGTTTTTCTGGGTCAAATCCACCCAACAGGCCATATTCTATGGTGAGTGTGGCTAAACCCTGACTGGCTAGTTGTTGGGCAATATTAGCATCGGGATAGGGTGGTGCGGTTAAACCAGTAACATGGTCTAGTTGGGCATTTTTACCTGGGTTGACTAAAACTGTAGCCAATGGTTGCTGGCTGTTGGGACGTACTACTACCCCTCGAAACCCACGCCCCTCTTCTGAGGTGAAGTGATATTCTTCTACAAGCAAATCTTCCAGGTAACCAGAGCTAACTAAACGACTCTGCAATACAGGAGAGCTGTCTAGCCAGACTAATCTTCTGATAGATGAACGCAGTTGTTTTTTCCAGTCTAACGCTTGAGATACATTTGTCGCCTCAAAACGCAATGATGGAGGTTGCTTAAGCACAGATTTCAGGATATCCAGTTGCATGGATGTTTCAGCGAAGGTCTAACGCAATGAGTATGGGTTTTTGTGTTGTGGGGACACTCCTACACCGAATTGCAAGCAATTCGGTGTAGGCTTGGCTTTTGTCGGCAGTATTTGCAAAACTTCTATAGCATCGGATGAATGCCGATTTTAGCTAATAGCAAATCAAGAATTACACAAAAGCTGCATGAAGAGTTTTAGGTACTTCTATTTGATATTGACTCAAGGCCTCATCTAAGCTAACATCACCCCGTTTGATTAACTCTAAAAGTTCATTTTGCGGTCTGTAGAAGCAGGTTTTACATAGATCAGTCCGATGAGGATTCGAATGTTCCCACTCTTCTCTAGGACCATCTTCCAACACAGTTTGGTATCCCTTTTCAATCACGTTGCCTATCATATAACGGCTGTTGAGGTGAACTTGTGGACAAGGGTAGAGGTTACCATCTGCACCAATAGCAGTCACAAATCTGCTGTAATGACATTGCTTGAAGTCTCCTTCAACTTCGTCTGTTTGATCCATTGGACCGCGATCAAGTTTAGGAATGGATACTTCAAAAGTTTCAGTTTCCCATGTGCTAATTTTGTCTAGGCTAGCTTGCACTTCTTCAAAACCTTCAAAAATTGATTCATGCCCCATAGCTGAATAAAACTCAGGTTCAAAGCGGACATAGTGAGCACCGGACTCTTTAGCTAATCTTGCTGCTTCTTCAATTTCTCGATAGTTCTCTAATGTGATAACGAAATTTAGACCAATGCGGAAGTCAGCAGCGACTGCTTTTTCTCGTAGAGGGCGGATACTTGATAAAATTTCGTATAGACTACGTTTTTTAAATTTGGTAGTTGCCGCAAACTGTTCATTGGAACCTGCATTCATCCCTACACGTACCCAAGTGTGGGTATTAATAATCGCTTCTGCAATTGCTGGCTCATGGAGCATCGAGCCGTTAGTAATTAGACCAATCAATAATCCGGCTTTGTTGGCTTCACGACAAATATCTGCATAGCCTGGATGAATTGTACATTCACCACTACCGCAAAAAGTAACCGCCTGCCCATCATTGTGAGCAAATTCCCGCAGTAGTTCTATTGCTTGGTCGGTAGAGATCATGTCTTTGTAGGAGAAGCGATCATAAAATTGTTCTTCATTGGGAGAATGGAAGTTACAAAAAGTGCATCGCATATTACAAGCACCCATAATCCCAATACGTAAATGAATGGGACGGAAAGACTCTCCATTGCGAAATTTACGTAGTAAATCTTCGTGAGCTAAAACCTTTAATGGAGAATGAGCAGCATCCAAAGTTACCTTTGGCATACTATCCGGATTCTGAGGTAAAGCATTATAAAAGCTTGGTTGAGTTTTTAGCTCTGTCATATTAGTTCCTTTCTTGGAATTACTTAAATCACATGGAGAGAACTTTTCTACTCCATCAAAAATACCTAGATTTTAATTCTAAAACATTAAGTTACATAGACATTTCTATGATTCTAAATAAAAGCATAAGAAATAAAATCTATATGAACTTAGGTGATCGAAATATTTAAAATCTAGGGAAAACCTACCTTGTTTATCTGTATAAGGATATTGGTGTTCAATAGATATTTTCTCAAAGGTTCTAACCCTTATTAGACTTTATCTCATCAGAAGGTTTTCGTGCTGAATAATAAAATATTTTCAAGTTTGGGCACAATCATCCTTAACAAAAATTTATATTCAATATTCATTAGTAAATTTTGAGAAGTAAAAACATTAAAATCTCACTCTTAGAAGTTTAATTCAAAATAAAAAAGATCTAAAAAATAATATTTTCATGTTATACTTGCATTAAAAAGATTTAAAAAAATCTTGATGTTACTGATGTTATTTTAATGAGGTATAAAGTTGAAATTTTTGATACAGAAAATGGTCGTAGAGCTAGAAAGGTGTATTGCTTTACGATTGAAGAGTGGAATTAAAACTAATTATATAAAGTAATATTAAGCTTTTGTTTTCAGCCTATGTCCCATACCCAATCTTAACAAATAATCATTTATTCTCAACAACCAATTATACTTTAGCGAGTCTATGGAACTTTACTTGTTGCAAGACTTCTTGTAAAAAATCAGGATTATTTTGCATTTCCTGAAATAGCATCATTAATGTATCAGGGCAACCCTCAATCTGAATATGGATACCAGAAAAATTGACTTCAAAAATTTGAGTTATTTTTTCTAACTGTTTGTTGTCTTCCTGTTTAATACTTAGGATGCGAACATTGGCTTTAAGTTTTTTTTCAAAAAAATCATTGATTTTAACTTTTGACGGACTATCTGCTTCTAAAGATTGGTTAATAAAATGTTTCAGTTCATTATCATTCGACTTAAATTGTTCAAAATTATTGCATACCTCAAAATACTCTGAGTCAAAATTTGCTCTTGTGTTTTTCCCACCAATATTTGCAGTGCTGATGGTGTAGGTTGTACCAGCTCGTTGCGCAGTACATTCTGATGACTGAGTTAGAAGCTTTTGTTGTAGTTTTTTCAATATGCCCTCATCAACACCGCATTTTCTAGCGTATGTCTGATCTATCTTCGTACTGTACGAAGATAACTCTAACTTCAGCTTGCGTACTAACCCTTCGGCAACACAACACTGCTTCGCCACTTCGTTGTTACTCCACTGTGACCATTCAGGGTCGCTAAGCAATTTGAGGACAGATCTCCTCTTATCAGTGTTAGACCGTTTTAGTCCATGTGTAGCATTAGCACCAACTGAATATAGAATTGCATCTCGCTGAGTTCCTTGGCGAACATCTACGTTAATGGTAAAGGCTGCTATTTTTTTAGCAGCCTCTAAACGGTGGAAACCATCAGCTAACCAGTAATGTGTTCCATCATTGAAAACAGTTACAGGAGGAAAGTGATCTCCTAAGGTTATGGCTTCGGCATACTCGTCAATTAATTTTTGGTTGAGCCTGACTCGAGGCTGAGTAGCAATATCAGAATGAATAAGTGAAATTTCAAGTTTTTCCATAACTTGGATACCTGGAAGTAAATGCACAAATCTGCAAGACTTTGTCACTCGTGTTCTATTAGTCTCCTAGAGGCAACTAAAAGCCTTTACCATTAATTGTAGATGTTAGTGTGTGTATTTTGTTGCTATAGTAACAAATTGGTCTTTTTTAGGAAAGAGAAATTATCAAATCACCTACTTTTCCTACTTTTCCTACTTTTCCTACTTTTTTATCTTCTCTTAATCAAAAAAATAGAAGATGTTAGTAATTGTGTTGATTATTTGACAAAAATCCTTTTGCTGCGTGTGCTATGACAGTGGTTTCACCAGACTATAAGTCAAAGGCTTATGATTAGGGCATTTCTGTGTTCATACTCGTAATTTAGCGGAGGTATTGATGTATAATCAGGATTATAGTAATATGCCTCGTAAAGATGTTCAAATAATTTATAGTGTTCCCCAAAAAGTTATCTCCCTAGCTACTGCATTGGGGTTGTAGCTTGCTTAATTTGAGCGATCGCATCTGTCTAAATGTAAACAGATAAATAAATTTAAGTTAAGATTGGGCCTGTAAAATTTGCCTCTTTGTGAGAGGCTAGAGCTTTGGTGCAATTGGTTATTCAGATACTCAAATAATGTCAATAATGTCAGAAAACATAGAGTTAGAGCAGTCAAAGGTTAATTTTACAGAGAAAATTATCCCATTAATATCTTTACTAGTAGGTATAACTGCAATTTCCACTACTGCTTTATTTATTAAAGTCTCTGTTCACGAAATGAGTGTAAATTCCACAATGTTTAACAGATTGTGGATTGCCACCATTATCTTTACTTCCTTAAATGCTTACAATAGAATTCGCTCGCAAAATACTGAACAAAAATCGATTCAAGAAACTTTTCAAAAGCCATTTTATCAAAGAATTGATATTGTGCTTTTAATCACTGTTTCTGTCATTTATATTGCAGGAAGGTTTTTGTGGACTGTTGCTCTCAACGAAACAACCGTTGCTAATGCCATGATTCTTAATAGCACGACTCCTCTGTTTACAGCACTGGGAGGCTGGCTATTCTTGAGGCAAAGTTTTAGTGTCAAATTTATTGTTGGGCTGGTAGTTGCCATAGTTGGAAGTATCACTCTAGAACTGGGTGAATTACAGAAAGTTAATATTAATTTGATCGGTGACGGGGCTGCTTTGCTGTCTTCCGTTTTTTTTGCAGCAAATCTGCTAATTGTAGAAAGAATTCGTGATAAGTTTTCGTCATCCCAGATTCTCTTATCTCGCTGCCTAGTGGGTACAGCCTCAGTGCTGCCGATAGTCTTGCTATTTGAAGACAATATTTTGCCGACGACAACCTTAGGATGGATTGCGGTAATTTGTATGGCAGCGATCGGGGAAATGATCGGCCATGGATTCTTAGTTTATAGTGTGAAGTTCTTTCCTTCCAGTTTTGTAGCTATAACCATGCTTTTGGAACCTATCATCGCTATTATCTTAGCCTGGATAATTTTTTCTGAGGGTTTAGGAGTCTTCACTTGGCTGGCATTAGCATTGGTACTACTTGGAGTATATCTAGCTAAGGATGATGTTGATCGCTCGTCCGATGAAGCATACTCAACAAGTGAGTAAATCATAACTGCAAGTAGTTATTTTTAGCCTATAGTCAACACAGACGTAATTTTCGGAGATTTAGTAATGGGAGAACTTCAGGTAGGAATCGATATTGGCGGAACCAAAATGTTGTTGCTCGCCAAGACAGCAGATGGTGATAAATCCTATAAGATAGATACAGGTGCTAATTTTTCAGGTGTAGATGCTGATAGAGCAATTTCTGACTTTCTTCAGGAATTGCCATCTCCTCCCAGTTCGATTGGAATTGCAGTTCCTGGATTAGTTAATCATGAAACCGGAGAGGTAGTTTACTCTGATGTGTTACCGAAGCTCGATGGTTGGTTGCCAGCTGTTAAAAAAGAATCCTATTGTCCCGTTCGTGTCCTTAATGATGCTGATGCAGCACTGATTGAAGCAAAGCATGAGGTAGGTTCAGCCAGAAATCTGGTACTGATAGTCGTTGGTACTGCTATTGGTGCATCTTTTTGGGTTGATAATCAATTTTTGAGAGGGTCACAAGGTTGGGCTGGAGAACTCGGTTCTATTCCCCTCAAGACAGGAGATGCTATTGCAACGTTGGATCAGTTGGCTGGTGGATCATCTCTGCTCAAACGTGTAGGAATGGATGCTCAACAGTTAGCTAGTTTAGTTAAACAAGGGGATGCTAAGGCTTTAGCAGCAATAGCTGATGCAGGACGATCGCTAGGGTTAGGCATTGCTACGATTATTCATCTGTTTAATCCCGAAGTTATAGTGTTAGCTGGAGGAACACTGGCTTGGCAGGGATACGTTGAAGCTGCATTAAGCAGTGCTCAGGAAAATACCATTCCTGCACTTTGGTCAGGATGTAAAGTTCATGTCAGTACTCACGGTGGTTTACTGGTTGTACTAGGAGCAATGCGGGCTGCTGCTGAGTTAGCTGAAAACTTATAAGACATCAAAATATCACATTGAATTTGTCCTAAATTTTGCTAGAAGGGTGAAACATTTTTTCCTCTGCCAGTGCCTTGATTTTGTCAAAGCATTGGCAGAGGTAGATTTATAAACTCAAAAGATAAGGTATGAGATAATTGGTCTGATTGAATAGACTTTATCGCTTAAATTAGAAACCAATGGAATGGCTCAACGAACCTGGCAGCTGGTCGCATTCTGGGAAGCAAATCATTGTCAAAACATCACCAAAAACTGATTTTTGGCGCACTACTCACTATGGCTTTATTCACGATAATGGACATTTTTACTTTGAAAGAGTCAACAAAGATTTTGTTGTTGAGACTAAAATACGCGGAAATTACAAAGATACATACGACCAAGCTGGACTCATGATTCGCGCCGATGAGAATCATTGGATTAAAACTGGTATTGAGTATGTAGATGGTGTGCAAAATCTCAGCGCAGTTGTTACTCACAAATATTCAGATTGGTCATTCACACCCCTAGTAAATTCTCCCGAAGTTTTTCAACTACGAATTGAGCGTTGTAAAGAAGCTATCCAGATTGCCTACTTGGATGAGCATGCACATTATGTTCTATTTAGAATAGCTTATTTTCCAATTGTACAAGACATTCAAGTTGGAATCATGTGTGCATCACCACAGGGAAATGGATATGAAGTGATTTTTGAGGATTATCAACTCATTCAACAAGCACAACAATCATGACTACATAATAGACATCTTTATAGATATTTTTGAAAATTAACTGTTGTTGAGTCTCAAAAAAGATTGGCTCTTGCTTATGACTAATTGATTGTCAAAAGAGAAAAAAGCTGTTCGAGATGATGATAGAGAAATTGAACAGCTTTTACTTTGCCATTCATTTTATGCTATGGCTATAAGCGTGCCAAATGACCCTCTATCCTATTCTGTTACTTTCCAAAAACGTTTGCCATTTCTGAGTTTTAGAGCTTTTGCACACGAAGCTGTCGTCAAATTTTTTTCTAATATTTTTCTAATAAAAAATACAGCACCGCTTTTTCTATATAGAGATAAAATTTGCCAGAGAAAGCCAAAAATCAAGTCATGTAAAGCTAACAGATAAAATGAGTTCCATGGATGGCAAGAAAAAATCTGAGACCTGAAACGACCTCCTTTGAGATTATTAAGATTTGTAAGTAATAAAAGTAGGAAAAGTGGGAAATTTGACACTATCTCTTCCCTAAAAAATAGGTGGCTGCTAGTATGTAAATAAAGTATGCTTGATTACATACACAATCAAAAAAACACAATTTTAAAGGTAGTTGCTGTAGTAGCTACGGTATTTTTTTGTGTAAATGCTCCTGTTTATGCGCTTATAGCAATCCTAAATGATTCGTAAACACAGAGAAACCCGGTTTCTTAAAGAAACTGAGTTTACGAGAACTAGCAAATTTGTAACTCAAATAGGATTGCTATAGTTTGTCTCGACTAAAAAAATAGTTATAAATCTAAAGTAAAAAATTATCACATGATATGAATATGATAAGAAGCAATAATATAAGGAGTTAATTTTATTTTGGAAATTACACTTGATCCTCATATAGTTCAAGACAACAACCTGCTTCCTCTGATAATTATTATATGTGGCATAGGGGTAGCTGCTAGTTTTTTTTGTTTGCTATTTTTGTTCAGCTTCTTATTGCAGAAAATGATGGAATTTATAAAAACTCGTTTTTTAAGCGTAGAAGGTAGAAGAATATATGAAAAAGTTTTCGCTGAGTCTCAAAATTGGTTAGTTGTATCTGTCATCTTAGGATTCATTGACCTGTGTTTATTATTGATTCCTAAACCAAGTTGGCTCTCTTACCTAGAAATTGGACTGTCTTTGTTAGTTGCAGTGACAGCAGGTTGGTTAACTTCTCGGTTGTTTGAAAAGTTCTACCAAGCTTACTTGCAAGAAACTGCCATAAATCGCAAAATCAACGGTGAGTTACTGGTGATTGGTAATGTCATCGGGGATTTTACCATTTTTCTAGTGATCTTCTTTATTTTTGCGCAAACGCATCACATCAATATCTTAGGATTGACAGCTAGTTTGGGGATAGGAGGAATAGCGATCGCTTTTGCAGCACAGCAGACTTTGCAACAAATACTAGGTGGAATTGTACTCTACATTGATAGACCATTTGTGATTGATGACTACATAGGTTTACCAGATGGTACATTTGGGCGAGTTGAATCAATAGGGTTGCGTTCCACTAAAATTCGAAATTCGGGCAAAGGAACTGTAACCATCGTGCCTAATAATTCCTTGACCAATATGAGTATTGAGAACTTCACAGGTGCGAAAAAAGTAGTTTCTTTAATGTATTTTACTTTTTATCGAGAAGTTCTAGAAGACGAAAAAGCATTGATCCGACAAGTGATACTAGAAAGTACAAGAGAGATTTTTGGGATTGACACTCGCAACACAGATGTGACGTTTAAAGATATTGTTCAAGAGGGTAAAGCCAACATAACTCAAGCACAAGTTAACTTTTTTATTCTTGGTTCTGGGGAGATGTCAATGGATATGCGTCGCCAGTTGCTAGAGATAGCAAAACAAAGTATCACTTTACGTTTAAAAGAGTATGGTATTGCCTTCGATATTGAAGAAAGACAAGTTGATATTGATGCACCTGTCACAATCTAACTAAATAATTTGTAATAAATTAGAAATAAATTGCTATGGATGCACTACTGAACATGAAACAATGGTACTCGGTAGACGAATCAACACAAAAACTTCTTATTGCAATCGGAATTAAACTGGGAATATTCTTATTCTTTCTATTCCTAGCAGTGATTTTGGGAAGAGCGGTTCCTAAATTTCTTAGGCTAGTGATGAAAAGATTTTCACCTCCACAGATTTTTCAGATTTATGAAAATTTATTCGTTCCACTAGAAAAGATTATTGCCATATTTTCAACGTTAATTCTCATTTCTGTCTGTTTAAATCTTATTCAAGAATACACAGGGTTTTACCAATTCTTAAAATTTTTCTCAGAACTGTCTATTGCTGTTAGTTGTGCAATCTTCATTTCGGGTATATTTCGCACCTTCTTGCGAGTTTATGGAATTGACTTGATTCGCAGATTAGGTTTGGAAGTAGATGAGCTACTGCTAGTGTTTGAAACAATAGCCAACATCATCATAGGATTTTTTGTAGCGGTAGCATTTGCCCAAAGTCAGAACATCAACTTGATTGGGTTAGTTGCAGGTTTGGGAATTGGTGGTATAGCAGTGGCATTTGCATCTCAAAAAACTCTCGAACAAATTTTTGGCACAGCTGTGATTTACTTAGACCGTCCTTACACGCCTGGGGAATACATTCGCGTTCACTTGAGTTCTCAAGGAGTGCTACTCGCGCGTGTTGAGGCGATTGGTTTACGTTCCACAAAGCTGCGCACATTGGCTAAAAGTACCCTCGTGGTCGTGCCTAACTCAACCATGGCAGGTGCAGATATTGAAAATATTACTCGTGGGAAAAAGGTGATGGTCTTACTCTACCTTGATTTCCCTCGACAATTAGAAAAATCTGAACAAGCATTGTTAGAAAAAGTCATTAAGGAAAGTACCAACACATTATTTGGTATCGATCCAAACAGTACAAAAATTAGTTTATTCCCTCATGAAGATGCTCCCCAAAAAGTACGGGCAAGAGTGAGTTTCTTCATCTTAGGTTCAAATGAAAACTCAATTGAGTTCCGCAAGCGCTTATTAGAGTTAGCGAATGATTCTATTTCTAAAAAGCTAGAGAGCCATAATATACAATTTACTATGCAAGAGCCAACTCTCTATCTTGACTCTCCTGTCCCGATTTAGCTTAAACAAAAAGAAGCCCCACATCTCACCCAAACCAAAGGTTAGTGTGGGATGAATTTTTGCGTGACAACGAATTGACCCATAACCAAAAATCTTTGTACTCCGAGTCGTTGGTCATTTTCCGGAATAGCACTGATATGCGTGGTAGAATATTTCATGTGCGTAAGACCAAGCCATGCTTACATAGGTAGGCAGCGCTTGAGAGGAGAAACTTCGATATCGTTTGCGATCGCGCTAACAATCAAGTTAGTTCCAATAATGACTTTTTTCATATTTTTCTCCTCGTGTACCAAAAGATACACTTTTTCCAATCAGGTTTTCCAAGGTTTTACAAATTTTTATTTAATACACATGCTTGCTTCAGACAATTCCATACTAGGAGTGATTATTGGGCAATTCACGGTTATATAGAGACGTAGCATTGCTACGTCTCTACAAGGATTTGGGTTTTGGATACAAAGACGTTACAAACATGATTCATGCCTAAATTCAGCAACGCCGATGATTTTTTCCAACTACTTAACTATCACCTTAACTTTCCATAACTTATCCTCATCGACTCATCTGTTGTGAACGCATAAAGTGATTGATAGTTAAACACGGAAAGCCAGAAAGCATGAATCGGTGTACAAAGCTGTTGATAGTGTAGATGGCCTACCTCAAAGGCTCATACACAACTAAACAATTTGTTACTCGTAAAAGCCTGACTTTCATTTTGATAAAATACCTACCGCCTTTCTTCCCAAAAATTACAGGACAAATACAGAAGCTGTAGGTTCAGATAAAAAGTGAAAAAGGCAGAAGAATATGATGGCTATTGTAGATAACAAAAAACAACCATCTTTTCAAACAAATATCAATCTACAACAAACAGAAAAGACATTTTTGTATAGTAGCAGTCAGCTAGTAAGGTACTGGAACATTTACTGCATCAGCCCCAAAAGTGAAGGAGTAGGATATAAGCACTCTCCTGTACCTACAGCACAAAAGTTTATTCAACAACTAGCTGCCAATTTTCCTGCTAGAGATATACAAGATAGATTGCTCTTCTACTTTAACCCGAATAAATCTCATGTTGATCTCTCTACTCGTGCTCAAGCTGGTCTGTGTTTAAGGGCTTATGTTTCTGCTGCTATTCTCCAAGCTTGCAAAAAAATTGCGAATTTATTTGGTGGAGAAAAGCGTTTTACCTACCACGACTTACTACCATTTGTCCTCAATGATGATGGTAAAACCCCCATCGTTCTCGATAAAGACCAGAAAACTCAGCTTGTTCTCAAGCAAAATGGAGAAGTATACACTTGGGCTCATAATTTTTTCTCAGTCAAGATTTTACAAACATACAATCCTGATTCTGAATCTAGGATGAGCTTAGACAATTGGGTCTATTTGCAAACTAAACAGCATCCAGAAATTAAAGCCTTTTTATCAGAGTTAGGTTTTAAGGATTTGAGTGATTGGGCGCTTTTAAATAAGGCGGGTGCCAAACAGATGGAACGCTTATCTGTGCGCGATCGCCTTCTTGTGGAAGCCTTCCATAGAGTCTATCGTCGAGACCGAGTTCAGCAACACTCAAGGAGATCTAGGAGATGTCCAGATCCTTCAAGCAGCCAACTCCAAGAAATGCTCACCTACTTACAATCAAAAGGTATCATCATCAACACTACTATAAAGTTGATGAAAGAACTCAAACAAGTTGCTATACAGCTGAGGCAGTATGACATCTGGAATTCTAAAGAACCTCTAGAAGTTCAAGATCCACATACTGGATATCACACATTACGACCAGATCTACCTACTAATTCTCAAGATGAAGTAGATATAGAGCAACAGGAATTATTAGATTTTTTGCGTGATTCCTTACAGTGGGCTTTATGCAATGCCATAAGGCAAGAAATTGGTGCGTGCATAACCAGGTTAGAAAAAAGTAAACATTATGCTAAATTTGCGAAACAATTCATTCCTGGTCTGCAACTCTATTACTGTCAGAAAATGTCTTTGAAAGATATTGTCCCTAAATTGGGTATGACAACCTGGGATCAAGCTAGGCGGGTTTTGAATCCAGGAGAACTTCTGTGTAAGGTCCGAACTTTGACAGTCCAACAGCTTCTCGAAAGGATCTTGCAAATTGCTGCTCAAAAAGGTTTAACTCAACTTCCTCCTCACCCAGATTATTGTAAAACCCTAGTCGAGGAGATCGAAGCTTATGTAGATGAAGAAATTTTCACTGAAGCAGCAGAAGAAATTAGAGCCGGAAAAAACCGTATGCTTAATAGTGCATATGCTCAGCAACTTCGTCTTTATTTGAGATTGGGTATGGCACATGGGGCATAGGACATTGACTATTCGTGTTCATACATCAAATGCGCCCAATGCCTTCAGTGCCTCTTTTTGAGCTGTTGTCATTCCAGTTGCTCCTGTGATATTGGTTCCCTTATAAGGTCTATCAGGATGCAGGGTTTTCCAACATTCGCCGCTTTGCGTGTCCCAAATCTGAATACTGCCATTTTGGCTACCACTAGCAATGAGATTGTGCCCTGTCAAACGAATCAATGGGCTAAAAGCGATAGACGATCGCATAGAATGAGTTAAGACGGATAAGACTTTCAGGCAATCTCCACTACGGCTATGCCACAATCTTACCGTTTGGTCTAAACTACTACTGGCAACAAGAGAACCGTCTGGACTGAATACCACTGACCAAACATTATTTCTATGTCCAGTTAAAACGTGCAGACATTCACCTGTATTTACGTCCCATAGGCGAATTGTTTCATCTTCACTGGCGCTACTGAGAATTTGCCCGTTGGGACTAAAAGCAACAGATTGTACACGGCTTGTATGTCCAGCTAAAACTTTAAGACATTTACCTGTATTTACCTCCCATAGACGAATTGTTTGATCTTCACTACTGCTGGCAATGATTTCTCCGGTGGGGCTAAAACTAACACACCAAACCCAGCTTGTATGACCAGAGAATGTGTTAAGACATTCACCTGTGTTCACATCCCATAGGCGGATAGTTTGGTCATCACTACCACTCACTAAAACTTGTCCATCGGGGCTGAAGGCGACGGATTCCACCCAATTTTTATGTCCTTGTAGGGTTTGCAAGCATTGCCCACTATCAACTGACCAGATGCGGATAGCACTGTCAACGCTGCTACTAGCAAGCAAATGCCCTTGGGGATGAAATGTTACACAAGTTACCCAGCCTTTATGTCCGGTAAGTGTTTCCTTGCAAATTCCTGTATTGATATCCCACAGCCTGACGGTTTGGTCTGTACTGCTGCTAGCTAAAGTTTGACCATCGGCATCAAATGCTACAGAAAATACTGAGTTGCTGTAGCCTTTAAAGGTTTTAAAGCAGCGTCCTGTACTACTATCCCATAGCTTGACGGTTTGATCTGTGCTACCACTGACGAGGGTTCGACCATCGGCATTAAAGACGACAGAAAATATTGAATTCGTGTGTCCTCGCAGAACTTGGAGACATTCCTGTGAGGTCATTTCCCAAATTCTCACAGTTTGATCATCGCCTGCACTCACTAACAGTTGGGCATCTGGACTAAAGGCGACAGACCGTACGCGATCGCTATGTTCATCTAAAATCTTCTCACATTGCCCAGTATTGACTGACCATAGGCGGATAGTCTGGTCAGCGCTACCACTGGCTAGGGTTTGACCATCGGCACTAAAGGCGATTGACCAGATGCGATTGCTATGTCCCTTGTAAATTTGCCGACATTCACCCCGTAAATTCCACAGTCGGATACTTTGATCAACGCTACCACTGGCTAGAGTTTGACCATCAGGACTAAAGGCTAGGCAAAGGATTTGCTTTGTGTGTCCTGTAAAGGTATTAACACACTTAGCAGTCTCCACATTCCACAACTTCACCTCTGGTTCGTCGCCACCACTAGCGAGAATTTTACCATCAGGACTAAAAGCGATCGCCCAAATTGAACTGGTGTGTCCTGTTAATATTTGCCGACACTGACCTGTAGAGACATCCCATAATCGAATTGTTTTATCACTACTGCAACTTGCTAAAGTTTGACCATCAGCACTAAATGTGACTGACCACACCCAGCCTAAATGCCCTTGGAAATTTAATAAAGGTTGCCCGGTGGCTACTTGCCATAAACGCAATCCCCCCTCAGCATCCCCGGTGGCTAATAGCTTGCCATCTGGACTAAAAGCCACACCTGCAAACACAATGCCAAAGGTTTCAGCAAATACACATTGACTTAACTCCGCAGATGTAAAATTAACATTGTGCAAATGCACTTGTTGTAAGTCAGCTTGCCAAATCGTTAAATCAGAAAAGTCGTAGTTAGTTAAGCAAGATTGTAATTGACAAAATAAATTTAAAATATTACCGCCTGCATACCCGGTTTCAATTGCTGGTTTACCTCGGATTTGAGTTAAACATTGGGTTAATTTATTTTCTATTGTTTCCTTGCTAGCTAACTTAATTGATAACCTCTCAATAATAGGTTTAAGAATTAAGCGTACTTGGGCTTCTCGTCTGTAATCTTTGGCTTGGGCTATAAGTAAGGCATGAGTTTTTAATAACAGATTGCTACTGACTACTAACCCTGTATCAATTTCTTGACAAACTTGTTCAATCAATCGGTCTGTGACATATTCCATCACCACAGGTTGCAAATAAAAGTGGGTGCTACTCGCTTTTTCGATGAGCGAACGATCTTGTAGGGATTCCCACGCCTCGATTAATTTCGGCGGTGATATCGGTGGAAAGATATTGTTTTGCAATTCGGCGAATGTTGCAGTATCACGATAAATTGCCAGCCAATATATAATATTTTTTTCTAATTCTGAAAGACGCTCGAATTGCTGGTGAATCAAATTGCGAATACTACCAAAGACCAAAGTTTTCTGATTAAGGAAGTTGGCAATATTACCATCAAACAAATTTTGAATAGTTGTTGCAATAATTTTTAAGGCCAGGGGATTACCAGCATAACCAGCAATCAACCGATTCCATTCCTCATCTGAGCCTTGAAAATGACCTTTGAGTTCAAAGAGTTCTTGTGCTTCCGTTTTTTGCAATCCACCCAATTGCCAAGACCGCACATGTAAACTCGTATCTGTGAGTAAGCGAATTTCTGGAGGCTGGTCACGACTTGTGAGTAACAAACAGCTTTGATGGCGAATTTCTCCTACTTGTCTAAATATTTCACTATAGGATACATAACCTTCTTTATAGGATGATTGTTGATCTCCATTTTCAAGGATAGTTTCAACATTATCAAAAACTAACAAGCAACGCTGCGATCGCAAATGATGCAATAATAGGGAAATCTTACCACTAAAAGTTTCTGGTAATTCACTGACTCGCTGATCGCCCAAACACTTAAGTAAATCTGTGATAATTTCTTCTGGGGATGGTGCATTACGTAGCGATCGCCAAATGACTCGGTCAAATCCACTCTGTAATTGTTGTGCCAGTTTCACAGACAGAGAGGTTTTCCCGATTCCCCCCATCCCCAAAACACTAATGAGGCGGCATTGCTCATCTAAAATCCACTGTTGTAACTGCGCTAGTTCTGCTTGACGACCATAGAAAAAATCAATATCAATTGCATCACCCCAGTCTTGATAACCCTGTGGAACAGAATCATTAGCAATGGTTGTGAGGACTGGTGCAGTTAGCTCACTGTCTGTATTTACTGGGAATTTCTCACCGTCAAGCTGAAATCGCCGCTCAATTGCTGAACGAAAACTAGTTTTAGTGACTTTTTCTCCTAAAACCTCAGAAAGTAGTTTCCATAACTTGGGACCGATATCATGCTTCAAGTAAGCAGGAGAATAACCGTAAGCATCTGCTATTTGATCATAACTGTGCCTTTGCAACGACCAAGACTCTCGCAATAGGGCTTGTTGCAAGTCACTGAGATGTATCTTTGACTCAGCAAAAACTAGGGCATCAGTAAATGCAAGTGCTTGATTAATATCCATTGCTATGTGCTTCTGGGTCTATCAGTAGCATAATACAATTATTTACCTATTTACCTAGCAGTTCTCCACATTGAGAACAAAAGTTGAAATTAGCTTGTGGAATCTTCTGCATTGGCAATCGGTCTGACGAACCTACATTAACAGTTTGACCACCTGTATAAGGCTCTTGATTTATTTTTATGAATCTCCCCAAGACTACCATTAGTTTTTGCAACACAACCGCATAAGTAGATTTTGCTGAAATCTATTGAACCATGTAGATAAAGCATGCCTTCTGACTTCTTCACATTTGAACGAAGCGATTGACAGTTTAAAACTTTCGAGCTAGGAGACACATCTATGAGTGCACGACATGGCAAACCGTTACGGGGCCTGATGTCGATCAACAGATCACCATTGTTCCAAGGAAGCTTCGGTCGGATGTTCCGATTGCTGCCCGCAGCCAAATACGGAACAGACGAGGCTGCAAGCCGGAAAAATCTCATGAAGCTAGGTGAGTTAATGACTTCGCCCTTCGATGGGCCGAAGGATGGGCCAGATGCGGAGGAAAGCGGCATCCCCGCACTGTACACCTACTTCGGTCAGTTCATCGATCACGACCTTACCTTCGATCCGATGAGCAGCTTGATTAAACATAGCGATCCCGATGCGTTGACAGACTTCCGTACCCCTGCATTCGATCTCGACAACGTGTATGGGCGAGGACCTGACGACCAGCCGTATATGTATAATGGTCAAAAGTTTTTGCTCGGCGATAAGATTGGAGGCGGCAGCGACCCCAACGCTCAGGATCTGCCTCGCAATAACGCCAACCGACGTCGTGCCCTAATCGGCGATCCACGCAATGATGAGAACAGCATCATTTCACAATTTCAGGGGCTCTTCTTGCGCTTCCATAATCGGACGCTCAAAGATCATCCAGAAATCAATCCCCAGACGGATTTCAACAAGCTTCAGAAGATCGTGCGATTCCATTATCAATTCGTGATCCTGAACGATTTCCTGCCCCGCATCATTCACTCCAGCGTGTTAGCGGATTTGAAAACCAACGGTCAATTTGATCGCCAAAAACTCAAGTTCTTTCATTGGAAGAATCATCCCTTCATGCCTGTTGAGTTCTCGGCAGCGGCTTACCGTCTAGGTCATTCTATGATCCGTCCTGGCTATCGCTTGAACGACAGCGACGCCACTTTGCTGCCCATATTCCCCGTTTCCAAAATAATTGATCCCCCCGATGGGATTGTAGAGGGTCTGACTGGCTTTCGTGCAATGAATCCGCACTGGGGCATTGACTGGGGGCGTTTTATCGATATTGACATTCGCTCGTACGGTGTCGATCCTGGCAAGAATCCTCCCGACGGCCCGACCAAGAAGCGTCTTCAGTTCGCCTATCGGCTCGACACCTCTCTGGTAACGCCGCTTTCCGGACTGCCATTGGAGGTTGCCAGCGACCCACCACCTTCCCTGCCCCAACGAAACCTCCTTCGGGGCTTTGAATTGGGCCTTCCTTCTGGTCAGGAGGTCGCCAGGGCAATGGGAGTGACGCCACTCAAAGACGAAGAAATTATGATTGGCAAAGCAGTCGATCAGCCCGACTCCGGCGATGTGAAAGGTACAATTGCTTCTATTCCAGAACTGAGCGCTTTTAAAGGAAATTGTCCTCTTTGGACTTACATTCTGGCAGAGGCAGCCAAGAACCAGGAGACAGTGACAATACCAGTCTTAGAAGCTAAGAAGATAACAACTCCAAGGCTTGGTCCAGTCGGCGGCCGGATCGTAGCCGAGGTCTTCCTGGGCATCATGTTCGGCGATCACAACTCTCTGCTGAACCTCGAACCGCTCTGGCAACCGTCCTCGGGACCGGACTATAAATTAAAGGATCTCGTTAAATACGCCTTAGAGGATGTTTGAGAAGTCGGTTGAGCAGTAATAGGACTTACGCAACCGACATATTTTGAATTGTAGGGTGTGTGACGCTACGAAAAAATCTGAACGTAGGAATAAGACTTGTAGCGTCACGCACCACAGATCAATTGTGACCATATCCTAAGTCTTGAGTAAAAAAAGCTTCAAGGTGTAAGCTGCAGATACGTAATACAGTATTACTACAAGTCGGTAGAAATAAGTAGACCATTTCAAGGATTTTTCAAACTGCTTCCAAACAAGGCAGCTCCATCTCCCATTGAAGGTGAAAGATAAAAAGATGTGGGAGAGGTAGTTAGCTAACATAACTGAGATGCAGTGGGTATTGCTGAATTAGACAGGTATCTCTAACCGTATTATTTCGCAGTCTTTTTTAGAAATTTATCTATCATGATAACAATAAATATGCCATTACTGGCTAACATTCTGGGATTTTTAGCATTACTTGCTTATATAGTCACCTTACTTCCCACGATTCTTAGAATTGTTTTTCCTCTCTCAAAAGAGACTGGTATTCCTAAATTACTACTGAAACATCGCCGTTCTATAGGTGTTTTTGCTTTCTTTTTAGCTTTAGGTCATGGGATTCTATTAGTTCAAAAAAGAAATTTTGATTTTTTAGATCCAGAGACGTTTGTGATTTATTTTCAGGGAGTAAGCACTTTCATTATTTTTACATTTTTGGCTATTACCTCTAATGATTGGAGTATTAAAAAACTTAAGAAAAACTGGAAGAATCTTCATAAGCTGACCTATTTCGCCATGTTTCTTTTAACATGGCATATTTGGGACAAAATGTTAAGACATTGGACATATTTGACGCCGATTGGAATTGTTATGATCACTGGAGTTACAATTTTGTTTCTTATCAGAGTGTCAATTGAAAATCAGGATAAACAACCCAAAAGACAAAAGAGATTAACCACAGAAGTGTTGAATGTTAAGAAAAAAGGATTTAAAACATATCAGATATATAGTAACATCTAGCTATAAAATCAGATAAACGAGTTAGTATGTTCAGTACGAATTTTCCGAAAATAGCCAAATTCCTGCTGAAGGATTTGCCGAAAAAAGATTATCCAGTGTTAGATACTTTCTTATTTGTCTCCTGT
>JAJPJF010000260.1 GCA_021324415.1 Nostocales cyanobacterium Centralia_MAG_434 | reverse complement strand
GATCAGTCCTGCTGCTACACTTGGACAACTGTTGCCACAGATTTTACATCAAGTGCGACAAGGTGATTTGCAAGAGTTAAAGCTGGAGATCCCGAATCCTCAAGACTCGTACACCTATAGCACTGACATAACTCGACTGCATTTAGTGATCGGATTGCCTGATCGCTGTCATCGCCATCGTCCAGATTGGGTAAAGGTCGCTGTAAATGGAAGAATGGTAAAATTACCAGAACTTGAGCAGACAATCTTAACAGCATTTCACAAAACTTTACCACGCGATCGCTATCCAGTTTGTTTTCTACATTTGTGCATTTGTCCCAATCAAATTAACTGGAATCGCCATCCAGCAAAAGCAGAAATATACCTCAACGAAATCACTTACTGGAAAGAGCAAATTACTCAGGCGATTGACCAAGCGCTTCGCATCAACTCTGCCACTTTCAAAGAAGCTTTCCACACAACACGAGTGACTAAATTACTCAAAGCCGCAGAAGAAAAAGGCAGTTACAACCTCAACCCTTCCATCCCCCCTTCAGAAGCTAAAACTCTTCACTCTCTAAAAGCTGTTGGTCAAGTCAATAACACCTACATCGTCGCAGAGCATTCAGGTGGAATGTGGTTAGTAGAACAGCACATTGCCCATGAGCGAGTTTTGTATGAGCAATTGTGCGAGAACTGGCAAATTATCCCTGTTGAAACTCCAATCATTCTCTATCAATTGTCTCCGGCTCAGGTGTTGCAGATTCAACATATTGGTTTGGATATCGAACCTTTTGGCGAGGAACTTTGGGCAATCCGCAGCGCACCTGCACTTTTACAGCAACGAGACGACTGTGCAGATGCAATTTTAGAACTCAGTTGGGGAGGTGATTTACAAACGGCTCAAGTCGCCGTTGCTTGTCGCAGCGCCATTCGCAATGGCACACCTCTAAGCTTGGAAGAGATGCAAATATTATTGGAACAATGGCAGCGTACTCGTAATCCGCGTACCTGTCCCCATGGACGCCCCATTTATTTATCTTTAGAGGAACCAGCGTTAGCCCGTTTTTTCCGACGTCATTGGGTCATCGGTAAAAGTCATGGAATTTAACTGCTAGATATTTGCGGCAATTTGGCAACCACCACAATCAAATCAAAAGTATAGTGTCAATTAATGGGTCTTGAAGAAAGACACACAACGCATTAACAGGAAACTGCTCAAACCGAGTTAGTTATCAGGGTCTAATACTGCAAACACTCTTTGTGTGTTTGTTTTCGTAACTTCTTTATGTGGAACAGTGTAAACTCCAGGCGATCAGCCTGGGGTTTTGCTTTGGGTACTTACCCATTAAAACTCTGCAACGACTGCTAGTTTTCGGTGAATTTTGTGGTTGTCAATAGTGATCGTTGAGTGTCTGAACGTGATTGTAGGGTTAATGGGCTTCATAATGACCGCTTCATAAGGCACAACTCCAGCTACTTCACTGTTAATACAGCGAGCTGCTATCTGTGACAGATCTAAGCTTCTCGGCGGAATATAAGGACCACGATCATTGACTCGAACAATCACTGCTTGTTGAGTTTTGAGGTTAGTTACCTGCAAATATGTGTTAAAAGGCAGCGAGCGATGAGCAACTGTCAACTCGTTTTTATTGAAAATCTCACCGTTCGCTGTTAATCGCCCCTGAAAATATGAACCATACCAGGAAGCGAAGCCAAAAATCTTCTCACGAGTAGGTGTTAAACCATACATTCTCTGTTGTGCTTCTACGAGTGGTAGTGCAGGTACCTGTAAGGCTGTACGTAGATTATTAGTCAATTGAATCGCTAACAGATCACCACTACAATGAATTTTTTGAGAGACTTCTTGATTAATCCCAAATAAAAAGCGATTGCCTGACATTAATGCTGGTGTCCCATCAATGATAGCAGGTTTTAATTGAGATGGATCTAAGTTGTGTGATTTTAGTAGTTTTGTTAGGCTTTGTTGTAGTGAACTAGCTTGCCGCTTATTAAGTAAATTGGCAATCAAATGCTCATTGACCCAAACTTCATAATTATCTTCATCGCGATGAACAACAACTACTGGTGAAGAAGTAGAATTCAAATTTTGTTGAGCGAAATTTGAAACAAAGAAAAAATTTTGTAAGGAATGCAGTATTTTGTTTGAAAGGAAATTTTGGATAGGAGATACTAGTGCACTAATAGTGGGAAATACAAAAATACTTGGAGTATTGACAACAGGTTGTTGAATTGAAATATATGGCAGTGATCTGCAAAATTGAGATTTACTATCATGAGCATCTGTCAAAAGATAATTCGATGGTTTAACTAAATTTAGCCTTGATTCCTGTTGTTTCGAAGGATTTTTTAGAAAACTTATGGGTATTAGTGTTGCATTTCTAACATTAAATTGCTGCTGATGTTGTTCAAAAGATAAATTATCTTGAACGCCTAAGTTACGAACATTCGCTAAACCCTTAGTCGGCAAAATATTTGATGTAACGCTTGGTGGCAAGTTTTGGCTTAACGATAAAATAGAACCAATCCAGGCTGTAACCCAAAGTAGTCCAAGAAATATCATAGTAAAGTCAAAAAATCAGTAAATGTATCTTTATAAAGATGCAACCTCGTTTTAGGAATGATAATTTTCACAAACTTTACTTCAATACATATATATCTCTCTCAAAAAAGAAAAAATATACATATTTTAAAAGTAAATCCTGAGTGATCCCCAGCAGAAGTTATATTATCTTGTTACTGCTAAACAAGCAAATAAAAGTTTTAGATATTGTTTTCAAATATTGGTGGATTTTTAATTAATTTTTTTTATGATTTACTCTGACAAAATGTCAAAACTATCTAAAAAATAGTTGATATGTTTAAGTAATAGTACTTAAAATAAATTAAAAAAGTAATAAATATTACTTTTTAAAATCAAAAAAGTAAATTATTTTTTATTAGTATTTACTAATACCTCTAATAAATTAGGGAAAATGCGAGATAAAAATACAGCCAGTAAAAAAAGAACTCACATCCTCGTTGTGAATTGTGATTTATTTTTGTGCATTTGCAAGATTTTTAATAAATCAACCGTAAAATGCACATATCTTGTGTAATTTTAAATACAAATTCTAATCTAGACAGAAAAAACAGAGAAAATTGCCACCATCTGTAGGGTGTCCTCAATCATTTGAAGATTCAATGCAAGAGCGAGAGTGCATTCTAGCTTCCGACTTCTGTTGAAATTGACTCATTGCTCTTGGTGATCGAACTTATTTGGACAAGCAAGTCAACAAGATCTCCCAAATGTAACGGATTGCAACGTATAATGAAAACGATAAAACAATTAAAAAATATTGAAGAGCAGTAAGATTGATGCGAGTAGCGATCGCCGGAGCAGGTTTAGCAGGACTTTCCTGCGCTAAATATCTTACCGACGCAGGTCACACTCCTGTTGTCCTGGAAAGCCGAGACGTAGTAGGAGGTTTGGTTGCAGCGTGGCAAGACGCGGACGGCGACTGGTATGAAACCGGGCTGCATGTCTTTTTTGGGGCATATCCCAATATATTGCAGTTATTTAAAGAGCTAGGTATTGAAGATCGCTTGCAGTGGAAGCAACACACTATGATCTTTAATCAACCTGAGAAACCAGGTACCTACAGTCGCTTTGATTTTCCTGACTTACCAGCGCCACTTAACGGCATTGTGGCGATTTTACGGAACAACGATATGCTCAGTTGGAGCGAAAAGATCCAATTGGCTAAAGGATTAGTTCCAGCCATGCTTCGGGGGCAGCAATATGTGGAAAATACGGATAAGTATACATTTTCTGAATGGCTCAAGCACCAAGGCGTAAGCGAAGAAGTGCAACAAGATATCTTTATTGCTGCCTCCAAATCGCTTAACTTTATTAACCCAGACGAAATCTCAGCTGTAGTGTTACTGACAGCTTTGAGAGCCTTCCTGCAAGAAAAGAATGGATCAAAAATGGCTTTTCTCGATGGATCTCCGACTGAGAGATTGTGTAGTCCATTAGTTGATTACATTACTGCACGTGGGGGAGAAGTACGATCAAATGCACCATTGAAAGAAATTTTAACAAATGGGGATGGTACAGTCCGTGGATTTTTAATTCGTGGGTTGAATGGTGCAGAAGATGAAGTGTTAACGGCTGATGCCTACGTCTCGGCAATACCAGTGGACCCGTTAAAAGTCATGCTACCAAAAGCTTGGCAGCAAATGGAGTTTTTCCAAAAGCTAGAAGGGCTAGAAGGTGTGCCTGTCATCAATCTGCAGTTGTGGTTCGACCGTAAACTGACAGAAATTGACCAGTTACTATTTTCTCGTTCTTCCTTGCTCAGTGTATACGCGGATATGAGTAATACTTGTCGTGGATATGCTAACCCCGATCAATCAATGCTGGAATTGGTTCTTGCGCCAGCAAAAGATTGGATCACAAAATCTGATGAAGAAATTTTGCAGGTCACTCTCAGCGAGTTAAAAAAACTTTTCCCTATGCATTTTGGGGAGAACCCAGCAAAATTGTTGAAATATCATGTAGTGAAAACGCCGCGTTCAGTTTACAAAGCGGTTCCCGGTTGTCAGCAGTGCCGTCCTTCACAGAAAACTCCAATTGCTAACTTCTATTTGGCAGGAAGTTACACTATGCAACGTTTCTTAGGAAGTATGGAAGGTGCCGTACTTTCTGGTAAGCTGACAGCGCAGGCGATCGCTGAAGCACATCCTGCAGCAAATTCTTCTAGCCTGCAAATGCCAACCGTTCAGCCTGCCACGAATGCTGCAACTGCCTGATTACCCCCCATGCATGAAAACGCCGATCTCTGTGGACGAGTCCTACCAACTTTGTCGCCAGCTCATAGTTAAGTACTCGACGACCTTTTACCTTGGCACTTTGCTGATCAACAAGCAAAAGCGTCCTTCCATTTGGGCAATTTATGCTTGGTGTCGTCGTACAGATGAATTGGTAGATGGCCCCGCGTCTGCTATGACTACGCCTGAAACCCTAGATCGATGGGAACAGCAACTAGAATCCATTTTTGCGGGGCGTCCAATGGATCATTTTGATGTCGCTTTAGTAGATACCGTCAAGCAATTCCCAATCGACATTCAGCCTTTTCGGGATATGATTGCTGGTCAACGTATGGACTTATACCGCAGTCGCTATGAAACGTTTGATCAGTTATATCTATACTGTTACCGTGTTGCAGGTACTGTAGGCTTAATGTCAACAGCAGTGATGGGAGTTGATACCTCTAGCAACACTGCTCCCTGGAATTGCCATCAACAGCCGTATGTTCCCACAGAACAAGCAATTACTCTAGGAGTTGCTCATCAACTCACCAACATCCTACGGGATGTTGGTGAGGATGCACGGCGAGGGCGGATCTATCTACCTCTAGAAGATTTGGCACGATTTAACTACACTGAGCAAGACTTGCTGAAAGGAGTGGTGGATGAGCGCTGGCGCTCCCTAATGCGCTTCCAAATCCAACGGGCACGACAATTCTACGCTAAAGCAGAAAAAGGAATTAGTTACCTATCCAAAGATGCTCGTTTTCCAGTATGGGCATCTTTGATGCATTACAGTCACATCTTAAGCATAATTGAACGCAATGATTATGATGTGTTCAATAAACGTGCCTATGTCCCTCAGTGGCAAAAATTTAGCAGTTTGCCAGCCGCTTGGTTGCGATCGCAAGTCCTCTAGCGTAGTCATTTGTCAATAGTCATTTGTCCTTCACATCGTTGGGAAACCCGCCCAGGGTGCCGGCTCCTCTTACCCCCCTTGTCCACGCCAGTTGCTCCACTTGGGGAGACCCCAAGACCGCACTGGCTCCCCTTGTCCCCCTTGTCCTCCTTGTCCTCCTTCCCTTCCCTTCCCTTCCCTTCTTCCCCTAGTGCTCCTCTATTCCTCTACCCCCTTGTCTCCTTGTCTTTGGTCATTTTTAAAGACAACAGACAAACGACAAATGACTATTGACATTCCACTAGAAAGTTTGATACTATTATTCACTGTGACCTTGGAGAGGTGGCTGAGTGGTCGAAAGCGGCAGATTGCTAATCTGTTGTACGGCAGGCAACTCCGTACCGAGGGTTCGAATCCCTCCTTCTCCGTTTTTTAGATGAGTAAAGGTGAATGATTATTCACCCCTACTTATTATTTTATTTACTCCTTTCGGAGGATGTTATGATTCATCCTTTAGAGCGATGAAAGATTAAACTTATATCTAATTAAGTATAAGCTTTAATTTTTAAGCCTCATTTACAAGAGGAGTGAAACAAAATATATGCAAAGAATTCGTACTGCCTTTGCCTTGACTTTAGCTACCCTAGTCACAGGTTTTCTGACAGCAGCTTGTGAAAAGTCTAACCCCACCGGCACTGCAACCCCTGAAAGTCAAGCTAGTTCAGCAGCCGACACAACTACCACAACTAGCAGTGCTAAAGGGTTGAAAATTGGCTCACTACTTCCAACAACTGGTGACTTGGCTTCTATTGGACAGCAAATGGCAGGTGCTGTTCCTTTACTTGTAGATACTGTTAATGCCTGTGGTGGAGTCAATGGAGCACCAGTCACTCTCGTAGCAGTAGACGATCAAACTGATCCTAAAGCTGGTGCAGCGGGTATGAGCAAACTAGCTACCTTAGATAAGGTTAGTGGTGTGGTTGGCTCATTTGCTAGTAGCGTCTCTACTGCAGCAGTTTCAATTGCTGCACAAAATAAAGTTGTGCTCATATCCCCTGGTAGCACTAGCCCAGTATTTACCGAAAAGGCAAAAAAAGGCGACTATAAAGGTTTTTGGGCACGTACCGCTCCTCCAGATATTTACCAGGCACTAGCCTTAGCTCAACTTGCTAATAAGAAAGGTTTTAAGCGAGTTTCCACAGTCGTGATCAATAACGACTATGGTGTGGGGTTTGAAAAAGCATTTGTGCAAGCTTTTGAAAAATTAGGAGGAACTGTGGTTAACAAAAATAATCCTGTTCGCTACGACCCCAAAGCCACTACTTTTGAAACAGAGGCTGCAGCTGCTTTTGCTGGGAAGCCTAATGCGGTGCTAGTTGTAGCATATGAAGAAACAGCTAGTTTATTGTTGAAATCTGCGTATCAACAGGGTCTGACTCAAGGTGTGCAGATCATGCTTACAGATGGAGAAAAGTCAGATACCTTTGCAGAAAAAGTCGGTAAAACATCTGATGGTAAATATATAGTGGCTGGAGCTATAGGTACTGTACCGGGTTCTAATGGCAAGGGATTAGCAGCGTTCTCCAAACTCTGGCAATCTAAAAAGGGCGCGCCACCAGCACCATACACTCCTCACGCTTGGGATGCCGCTGCTTTATTGGCACTCTCAGCCCAAGCTGCTAAGCAAAATACAGGCGTTGGCATAGCTAGCAAAATCCGTGAAGTTGCCAATGGTCCTGGTACCGAAGTGAGTGATGTCTGCGAGGGTCTGAAGTTGCTAAAAGAGGGTAAAAAGATTAATTACCAGGGAGCCAGTGGCAATGTAGATATTGACCAGAATGGAGACGTCGTTGGTGTTTACGACGTCTGGACAATTGCAGAAGACGGCAAAACTAAGACGATAGATCAAGTTAGCCCAAAATAAGATAAGGGAGCTACAGGGGCAGGGGGGACAAGGGGGACAAGGGGGACAAGGGGGACAGAGACACTTTCGACTATGCCCTATGACGCCATTTGCTCCACTTGG
>JAJPJF010000411.1 GCA_021324415.1 Nostocales cyanobacterium Centralia_MAG_434 | reverse complement strand
GATTCTTCCCATAATGTTAGAAAATAAAGCTCCAAACCCTCTTACGGTCTAGTGTTTAAAAGTTGTCTTCGTTTTTTCTCCTCTCAGAGTGATGGAAGAGCGCTAATGCAAAGATGGCAGCGGTTAATCTTTTGTTGAGTCATCAAGTATTCGCTGCCAAGTAGCAAGATAACAAATCAAATCGTCTTCGGTTATTTGGGTCCGATTTTGGATGAATTTCTGCTGGGCAATAATTCGAAGATACTCTAAGGCATCTGTTAATGCATGTTTCTCAATCAAATATTTCAGAAATGCTCTTTCAGTGGGACTCAGCGCTAAAGTTGGTCTTTGCATCTCGGAGTAACAAGACTTTCTGTAACTTTTTGATTTGTAATTTCTTTTTTAAGCTAGCAAAGATATAGTAAAAATACAGAAGAGGTGTCAAAAATGGGTAATGCACGGAAAAATAGTGATTGTTTGGCTAGTTACAGCAATTACACTGTTGGAGAAAAAATTACCTACTTAGTACAAGGGAGAAGATTTGGTTTAGTGGCAAAAATCACTAATATTATGCGCCATCCCCTAACCGAAAAATCAGTTGTATTTGAGTTATTATTTGAGGACGAAACTTTACCAGAACACCTGAAAACCCAGCCTTTAACATTTCCGCAAGATGCAAGCTGTATCAGTAAACTTGTTGATTTTTAATACAGGAAAAAACTAGACTTTGGCTAGTATGTGATCATCTCAATTTTTGAGCTACTAAAATATTTTGGCAATTTATTTTTTATTGAAGAAGGGCAGAGGGCATAAGGCAGTCCCAATGAAACAAGTTTCACGAGCCTTGCCATGAAGGTATAAAATTTAAAATGTTAGACATCTGGTACAAAGTACTACTATGCATGTTTGTCCAGGTTTAAGTGTCTTGTGAGGATAAAACAAATGCTGCGTTTGAGTCGGTATCAATGGACTGTTCTGTCGGCTGCGTGGTTAGGATGGGGTTTTGATATTTTTGATGGATTATTGTTCAACTATGTTGCACCAAATTGCGTACCGACATTGTTAAACTTGCCAATTGGCTCTGCTGAAGCGAAAGTGGCAACTCTCTACTGGACCGGATTATTAACTTCTATTTTGTTAATTGGTTGGTCATTGGGTGGTATAGTGTTTGGCTATGTCTGTGACCGCATCGGGCGCAGAAAAACTCTACTATTCACAATGCTGCTTTATTCTTTGGGCACATTCTTTTGTGCCTTTGCACCAAATATGGAAGTCTTAGTGATTTGTCGCATTGTTGCGAGCTTAGGCATTGGTGGGGAGTGGGTCGCGGGGACATCAATGGTAGCGGAGGTAGTCCCAGAGCAATCGCGTGTTGAAGCTGGAGCTTTACTACATACGTCGTCGCCAATAGGCTTGTTTCTAGCCACATTTGTGAACTATGAAATTGCCGGGGTGCTGTTGCCAGAAAGTCCTTCCACATCTTGGCGATATGTGTTTGCTGTTGGCCTAGCTCCTGCGCTTGTTGCCTTCATTGTGAGGATGTTTATCAAAGAACCAGAGCGCTGGCAGCAAGCAGCTGCAACTCGAAAAAACCTGAGTTTCAAGGAATTGTTTACACCAGAGCTTCGGACAGCCACTCTAAGTGGCTTTTTGATGACATTTGTAGCACTTCTGACATGGTGGAGTTGTAATGCGTTTATTCCTGTTGTGGCGACAGGACTTGCACAACTTGCAGCCAAAGCTCAAGGAATCACAGCAACCCAAGTCATGCTTGAAAGTTGGAAAACTTCTACAACATACAGTTTTAATGCAGGTGGCTTGATTGGTGCATTGCTAACTATTCCCGCTGCTAAATACCTGGGACGTAGATGGATGTTTGCAATTTATTTCCTCTTCTCAACCTTTGCAGTCACAGTTGCCTTTGGAGCACAACTTCCAGTCAACTTACAAACTTGGTCATTGTTGTACTTTGCGATCGGCATGACCGTATTCGGCATTTTTGGCAGCTTTACCTACTACCTGCCAGAACTATTCCCCACACGATTACGGGCAATGGGTTCAGGCTTTTGCTATAACACTGGCCGCTTGGTTACTGCGATTGGTCCTTTCCTTGTCGGCTATATTGCCTCTCAAAAGGCCAACGTGCTTCAAGGTACTTTTAGTATTCTTTTCCTTGTCGGTTTTATTCCTCTCGTTGGAGTATTAGCAATGCCGTGGGTAATTGAAACTAGAGAACGAGTGTTGCCCGATTAAGTTTCTCCTCAAATAGCTATTTTCCTTGAGCAGTGCCCCAGGCGATCAGTAATGCAATTAGTAACCAGTACAAGTCATTAGTACAAATCAAAAGTCAAGAATGAAAGGCTAGAAACCTTTCTAGCCTTGTGTATGAGTTCTAGCTGCATGTACTGAAGTCAGGATAGCAAAAAGAGAATGGAATTGCTATCTTCCGCAGAAGCAGAAGATGTAAAAAGCAAAAGCGCTCCTTCGAGCGCAGCAAGAAACAGTTTTGATCAGATAGAAAATCATTCTAGCAAACAAGCAGATGATGATAACAGTGAAATTTGAGAATTAGAATAATTAATAGGTACAACTAAGTTAATACAAGAAATACAAGCCCAATTTAAAAATAAAAAGGATGGTAAAATTTTTGAGCCACAACTAACTTAAAGTTAGGCTGTCCGTCTCGGCAGAATGCTGAGGTTTTTATGTTGATTGGCAGATAGAATTATCAAAAAATCCCGTAAATACTGAGATTACGGGATTGAAATTGTTAACTGAGAAATAGGAAAGAACGAGTACACTTAAGTACATTCCTACATAGTAAGACAAAAGCTGTTGCATGGAAAATACAAATATCACTGCGATAACAAGTACAAGTAAGTAGTGTAAGATGTGCATGACTTACAAACTTTTGCAAGGTGAAAGTATTGTTTTGGCTCTGATAAAGAGAATACTAATCGATAGAATGAACAGTTCAGCAGAATGGTACTATAAGATTTGGATATACAATATTGGTCTGTTTTTGGGGTACCTCGGCAAAAAGCTGAGGTTTTTCGTTTTCATCACAAAGAAGAGAGGAAGGGGGAATGTGATTGGCCCTTTGGGCCAGTGTCAAAGGCAATCGCGATCGCGTAGTTTCCTAAGGGGCGATTGGCTTAAGGGGCCAGTACCAGAGTGCAATGGCTTGTTACAGTTCTGGCCTAAGTTCTGTTATTGACGCTGAAACTTAAAGGTCATAGCGCCCTTGGCACCAGCCTTCCCACCAAATCCAAGCAATGAGATTTTACCTTCACCGTTGATTTCAACAGAAAGTTCAACTTCATGAAGCTGCAATTTGGAATCAGGCGTCTCAGCTTCGTCAAGAACTTCTCTCATAGCTTGTAGAAAGCCCTTCATTTCCTCTTTAAGGTGACTGACTTCTACTTTGCGTCTAGTAATGATCACCTGATCTTGTTTTTTGGTAAGGATGATTTCTTCAGTAGTATCGGAGCCAAGCCGTCCCCCGATATCTTGACTACTTCTAGAGCCATTGGGAGAAGTGGATTCAAGAAAAGTTTCGGTTTCATAGGCAATGGTTTCTTCTGTAAGAATCCAGATAGAGTCAGGGGTGGAAGAGTCTTGAGACATAGCAGTAATAGCCTTGTAATAGGGAAGGGTTAATGAGTTTTGATGGAAGCTTCTAGAGCAGCGGTTCTAAGTTCGAGATTGGCAACTCGTTGCTTGAGTGGTAAGTCAGCCGCATAACCAAGGTAATGACCTAAAGCGTCAACGACAACATCAGTTTTGGAAGAACCAGTTTGCTGAGTGTAGTTGTCAAGCCTTTCGAGAAGAGCAGGAGGTATACGGACGGTAAGTTGAGGTTTTGTCATGGTAAACAGTAATTGATTGAGATACAGACAAAAGTATGACGATGTAATACTATTATTTCAATAGTAAAAGGTTAATAGCAATAACAAAGAACAATCAAAGTCAACTGGGAAAAGTGACGTGGACTTAATTAAGAGAGTGGCAAGTGGTGTAGACAAAAAAAATGGGCAACAACTGGGCGATCGCGATTGGCATTAACAAGTACAACAATCTTCAGCAGCTAAACTTCGCCAAGTTAGACGCTGAGGCAATGCGCGATTGGTTTGAACAAGAAGCACGGTTTGATAGAGTGTTTTTGTTTACAGAGGACTCAGCGCCAATTTTAACTTCTGGTGCGTCTATTCCCACTCAGCCGACCTATGGTAACTTGCGGCGATTTTTAAGAGTAAACTTTGAAAACTCACTGTTGAGGGCAGGGGATAACCTTTGGTTTTTCTTCGCTGGTCACGGTTGTCGTGAAGGGGATCGCGATTATCTGATGCTTTTGGACAGTGACCCAGGAGATGTAGAGCATACGGCGATCAGTGTAGATTATGTAACACAGAGGCTACGGCGTAGTGGAGCAGACAATGTAGTGTTGTTTTTAGATGCATGTCGCAATGAGGGTAGTAGAGGAGGACAGGGAATAGGGGAACAAAGATACCAGGGAGTAGTAACTTTTTATTCATGCATGCCGCAACAAAAGTCGTATGAAATAGAACAGTTGCAACATGGTGTATTTACCAAAGTGCTATTAGAGGGGTTGAGGATAGGAGGAGAGGGAAACTGTGCGACAGTAGAAAGGTTGGAGCAATATTTGCGAGTAAGGGTGCCTGTAATAAATCAGCAGTATAGAAAAGAACGACAAAATCCTTATGCGACAGCAGAGCCGGCAACAAAGTTACATTTAATTTTATTAACTGAGTATGCGACGCTTCATGATATCGCCACCCTCAAAAATGATGCTTACCAAGCAGAAGTAGAACAAGATTGGGAATTAGCAAGACAGTTATGGACAAGAGTGAATATTGCAGCAAGGGGGTCAGACGTAGAAGCAATAGACGCATTTTCTAGATTGGGTCTAAGGCAAGAGCAGGTTTCAGTAGTTCCCCCAAAGACGAAAACTGTGGTTTTAAATGATCAAAGTGAGACTGCAGGGAGGGAAGCGAGAAGGAAAAATACTGAGGCGGTTGTCGAAAGGAAAGCGCAGGGAATAAATCGTAGACAGTTATTACAATGGGCAGGGTTAGGGAGTGCAGGCTTAGTGGCAGTAGTAGGTTATGAAGTTTTGAAGGACCAATCACTTATACCTAAGCCATCTGAAGGAGGATCACAAGAACTGAAACCTACACCTAAACAAATGCCTACACCTAAACCAGTTGAAGGAGGATCACAAGAACTGGGAATACCCTTGTCGAGTATGGGATTTGAAACAGTGAAAGTAGATAAAACGGGGAAGATAGTTAATCGGTATTCTAAACAAGCCAAGTTATTTAAAGAAGATTTGGGTAATGGAATAACGCTAGAAATGGTATTAATTCCTGCTGGCTCATTTGAGATGGGTTCACCGTTAGGGGAAAAGGATCGAGATAAAAATGAAGGACCTCAGCACAAAGTAAACGTACCTACTTTCTTAATGGGTAAGTTTGCGGTGACTCAGGAACAGTATAAGCAAGTGATGGGGAACAATCCGTCTGGATTTCAGGGAGACAAACGACCCGTAGAGAGAGTGTTCTGGAATAGTGCAATCGAGTTTTGCCAAAAGCTGAGTCAAAAAACAGGACACAAATATCGGTTGCCAAGTGAAGCGGAATGGGAATATGCGTGTAGGGCGGGAACAACAACACCTTTCTATTGTGGGGAAACGATTACAACTGATTTGGCTAATTATGATGGGACTGAACCTTACGGATCTGAACCAAAAGGTAAAAGCCGTGGACAGACGACAGACGTGGGTAGTTTTCCTGCCAATAGCTTTGGGTTATACGACATGCATGGCAATGTGTGGGAATGGTGTCAAGATACTTGGCATGATAGTTATAATGGGGTACCCACAAACGGAAGTGAGTGGGTAAATAATAAGGATAATCAAGAGCGGCTGCTGCGCGGTGGTTCGTGGTACAGCCTTCCTGCTTACTGCCGTTCCGCTTGTCGCAACAACTACTATCCCGACTACGTCAACGCCGACTACGGTTTTCGGGTGGTGTGTGCGGGTGTGGCTGCGAGGACTCTTTAGCACTTTGCACTTTTAGCCCTCTGCACTTTGCCCTTCTTTTTCTTTTGCTCTTTTTTAGCGGAGCGGAGCGGTAAAATTTTTCAAACTGTGGAATGAAGAGAGTAGGAAGCAAAAAATATTGGGTGGACAAAGCTAGCTTTTGAACTGTGGAGAGCACCTACTGATAAGAAATTAGTGAGAGGTGATTCTGAAACTAAATTTCAAGATTTTGTCAAAGATGAATTTTTACGTTGTGGGAAGGTTTGAGTGAGCGATTGCCTTTGGCACTGGCCCAAAGGGCCAATCGCGTGATTGTGCTCTATGCTGTGGTGAGTATAAAAAATGTTAACAGGTACAATTCAGTAGTACAAATAGTTGGGAAAGTGCTTGAGATCTATTGTTTTTGGGTGAAAATAATCATAAAAATTCTAACCCCCATATAGCACCTATTTATACCCTACTCAGGGGTTATTTTGTCTTGAAAAACATAAAATATTGTTGGGGTATGTGTAACCCCTACTTGTACCCCAAAAAGATTCAAATATTTAGCAATGATCATAAGTAACATTGGTTCCAATGTGTCTTTACTTATTTGTTACATTAGTGTTTTGTTGCATTATTCCTTTGTTTTCATAAAAAAGTAGTATATTGTTGAATTAATGTAATAATTCATACAACAAGTAACTAAATAAAAATCTTAATCCAAAGGGCTGTGTTCTTTGAAAAATGCTGGATTGGGATAACTACTGATTACCCTATTTGGTTGTGCAGATTTTTTTTGCTTTATTACTGTCTTGTTTATACAATGATTTGTTGTATTGTTATCTTGTTGTATTAATGACTTAATAAATTGTTTCGCATCACACCACCTTGAGTTGAAGGAGGTTTTTTGAGTGTTAATTATTACTACTGCATCACTAGCTGGAGGGCAAGGTAAGACAACTAGTTCTTTTTTCTTGGCTAGAGGTTTGGCTAAAAAAAAGTACAGGGTTTTAACAGTTGACGCGGACCCTCAATCAAGCTTGACTTTTTATTTAGGGCATGAAGTGGAGCAAAATCAGCCTACCCTATTGGAGGTTCTCAAAAAACAGGTGAGCGTTTTGGATGGGATTTATGAGTCTAACTATGAAAACTTATGGCTAATTCCTTCAGATGATGGATTAGAGACTATTCAAGATTATTTGTCCACAACAGCAATGGGAGAACTGATCCTAAAAAAAAGATTGAAAGAAGTCTCTCATATGTTTGATGTGTGCCTGGTCGATCCACCTCCTCAGCGCACTCAAATCTGTTTGACAACAGTAGTTGCAGCTGATGAATTGCTGATTCCTGTGGAAGCTTCCTCTAAAGGACTTCATTCATTAATGCGCACTTTGAATTTGGTGGAAGAACTGAAAGCTGTAGATGCATTTGACGGTTCCATTTTAGGAATCTTGCCCTTTCGCGATCGCTGGGTGGGGCGTACTCAAGCTAAACGGAGTGAAGCAAGTATTAATGATATGCGTGAGATGGGACAAGGGCTTGAAATCTTTCCTTCTATTTTAGAAAGTGAACGGTACAAGCAAGCTATTGATACTGGACGAACACTAGGAGAATTAGGATGCTCGGATCTCGAGTCGCCTTTTAACAAACTAATTGAGGTATTAGAAACCAAATGGCTGAAGAACAAAAACAATCCATTGACGCAAACAGCAGGCTAAAAGCTCGTATGAGAGCGACTGTGCCAACAAGAAAAACTTCACTGTTAAAGAAAATGCCTGAGCAACTTGAAGAAACATTAGCAGTACCTGAATCTGAAACTGCAAAGCAAAACCTTGTCTCTTTTACTCTACGGGTTGAAGACCTCATAGATAAAAAGCTGAAAAGCCTTTGTACGGACGAAAATATTACCAAAGAAACATTTTTAGAAGCAGCTTTTTTGGTTTGCTCAGAGAATGAGCAGATGCTGCAAGAGGTTTTAAAAATAGCCAAGGATCGCCGCCAGCTACGTAAAAATCATGGGATTGTAAGACGGGCAGAAAGCATGGCTAAATATTTGCCAAGCAGATTCAATGAACAGGAATAAAAAATAGCTTAAGAAAATGCTTCTAGACAAGATTCTAGAAGCGCAAAAAGGTGTTTTACTTCTGGTTGGCGATTTCACGAGTACAAATACAAATGTACTATATCGTGGAACGATATGGTTGAAATCGACCATCAACTTATCAGGAGTGAAAGTAGTGACTTTCTACTGAGCTTCACGCGATCGCCTTTAGCATTAATCCTTAGAATCATATGATTGCGCTTTCTTTGGGCAATTAGCTTTGTTGCAGGGCTTTACCCAATTATGTAGTACGGGCCGTGGGGGTAAATAGTGCTAATAATGCGGTAATTTAGCAATGTAACAATACAATAATGTAACAATACAACAAAAATACTACCCAACTTGTGCTACCCAAGGGCAAATCAATCAAGTTATTACTAGGTTAATACAATAGTGGCTAGAAACCAATGAAGTTTCATTACTTGGTAGTACTTTTAAAATAAAGCAATTAATATGTATTTATCTAGTCAACAACGTAAAGAACTACAATCTGCTTTAATTGATGCTTTCCCTACCGCAGTATCCCTAGAGCAGATGTTGGTACTTGAATTAAATAAAAATTTAAGAGCAATTGCAGGCGAGGGGAGTTTACAAGAAGTTATCTTTAAATTAATACAAGTGGCCAACGCAGAGGGATGGGTTGAAGATTTAATTCGTGCTGCGTGTAACTCGAATGATGGAAACCAACTCTTAAAAACTGTTGCTGCAGGACTAATGTTAATTGACGATCCAGAAACACCTCCTATTTCTTCACCTAATATTCCTCAAGCACAAGTACTAAAATTAGAAGTATTTACGTTTGAAACAGTAAAATTACAGCGAGAGGAAAAAAAAGGATTTCTTGGTCTTAGCATTTATGAAATGAAATTGACCCGTCGTCCTGGTCAGGCTAAATATTTTGTAGAAGATTTAGGTCATGGTGTGAGTTTAGAAATGGTCGAGATTTCTGGTGGTACGTTTACAATGGGTACGTCCCAAAAGGAAGAAAAAAGTTACGATATGGAACGCCCCAGGCATCAAGTAACAATAAAGCCATTTTTCATGGGCAAATACCCCATTACTCAAGAACAATGGGAAAAGGTTGCAGCCTTTTGTCCTAGAATTAATAGGGATTTAGACCCAAGACCATCTCATTTTAAAGGACGCGATGATCTTCCTGTTGATTCAGTCAGTTGGTATGAAGCGGTAGAGTTTTGTGCTAGGCTCTCCAAAAAAACAGGACGTGAGTATCGTCTGCCAACGGAAGCGGAGTGGGAATACGCTTGTCGTGCCGGAACAACAACACCATTTTACTTTGGTGAGACAATTACAACTGAAGTTGCTAATTATAATGGTAATTATACTTACGAAAATGGTCCTAAGGGTGAGTGTAGAGACAGAACCACTCCTGTAGGAAGCTTTGCAGCAAATGCATTTGGTTTATACGATATGCATGGTCAGGTATGGGAATGGTGTGCAGATCATTGGCATAACAACTATGAAAACGCACCTACAGATGGAAGCGCATGGTTAAATGATGTTAATGATACATATCGGCTGCTGCGCGGTGGTTCGTGGTACGGCAGTCCTGGACTCTGTCGTTCTGCTTATCGCCTCTGGGGCGATCCCGTCGGCGTTAGCTACCTCTTCGGTTTTCGGGTGGTGTGTGGTGGTGCGGCGGCGAGAACTCTTTAGCACTTTGCACTTTTAGCCCTCTGCACTTTGCCCTTCTTCTTTTGCTCTTTTTTAGCGTAGCGAAGCGGATCGGTAAAATTTAAAATTTGAGAAAAAGGGAGCAGGGTAGGGGAGAAGGGAGTAAGAGCATCATCTCCAGCAATGTAACTATACAACAAAGCAATAATGCAATAATGCAACAAATCAACACAGCCAGCCCAATTGACTTGAGCGTGGCATAAGTATTTACACAAAATTAATTATATATTTTTCTCCATAATTACAGAAGATTTCTTCTACAGCTTCAACTAAATTCTTCCAACTAGAGTATGCTTTCACATCTAGCCACTTATATTTGATAAAACGCCACAAAATCTCAATAATATTTAATTTGGGAGAGTAAGTAGGCAAAAAGAAAAGAGTTAATCCAATTTCAAGCCATTCTTCTGACTTCTCGAGCAAAGCATTACTTCTATGAATTGACGAATTGTCGAGAACTAATACGGTTTTCTTTTTTAAAGTCTCACAAAATTTATCGATACAAGCTATCATGACATCACTGGTAATACTCTTTTCAAATAAATAAACCTCTAAATCATTCTTTCTATTTAAAAACCCTAAGGCATTTATCCGGTTACTTTTTTGAGCTTCGACAGTAATTTCATCTCCCTTTTCTTGCCATGCATAGGGAACATAAGAAATTAAAGAAAACCCAGTTTCATCTACATATCTTAAATCTATTTCTTCTCTAGATTCCTG
>JAJPJF010000486.1 GCA_021324415.1 Nostocales cyanobacterium Centralia_MAG_434 | reverse complement strand
TGGAAGTACTGCGGATTGAGTCAGGCGTTGGCGTTGGCGGCAGAAATTGCGGCGGCGGGGCGAGTAAAGGATTTGGAGAAGCCAGCCCAGAACCTGGCGCAGAGGATGACAGGAAAGCATCAGAATTAAACGTAAGACCCGTGGCATAGAGCAGCGTCCCGGACGGAGTAAACGTATTGGCGTTCCGAACCGCGACATCGCCAGGATTGATCTGGACACCAGACCCGCTCAACACCACCTGTCCGCTTCCATTAACACTCAGCCCAGTCGCATTTTGGCCACCACCGCCAGTCAGCAATTCGGGCAGCGACAGGACAGGTAAGGTCCAAACTCCAACACGATCGGTTGGCGTCGGACGCTGCACTTCCAGACCAAGCACCGCCCCGGGTTGACTCAGTCGGACAATGCTCTGCCCTGGCACAGCCGCCACGATAATTTGTCCCTGCGGTGCCAGCAGCCCCCCACTACTCACAACGGTACCGCCCAATAAGGTCAGTTGCTGGCCCAGACCAACCGCCAGATTAGCCGCGTTAATAATCGAGCCTGGTTGCGCTACAGCAAACGCATAACTCCCAGGATTACCAACAAGCGCCTCATAATTATTGCTACCAGCCGCATTAAACCAGTTCGTGCCAAACCCAATACTGGTAGCAGTTGTAGCGGCAAACGAACCAGCGATGTTGAGGCTGGCATTAGGGCCAAACACAATTCCGGCCGGATTCATAAGAAACAGGTTGGCGCGACTGCCGCTGACCTGAATCAATCCATCCAGACGCGAGGCATCGCCACCCGTTACTCTGACGAGAATATTGCGGATATCGGGATTAGAAAGAAAATTAGCCACCTGGGCCTGACTCAGCCCAAACTGCGACAGGCTATGAAACAGATTGGCACTGTCTCCCGACAGCTTACCGCCGCCAATATCAAAGCGGTTGCCGATCGTCGTTACCGTTGTATTTGTATCGCCTGGTGTCGGCACAATCTGCGCTTGCAACCGTGGGGCGGCCACAGCACCCTCAAACGCAACAGCAGCGAGCAGTATCGTTATCCCCTTGGCGATCGGTTTCATGCAACGTCCCATCCGTAGAATCTAGAAGCAATTCCGTATATCTGCTGATTGCCTCTAACCAATATCGATGTAGATGCTCAACTGAACCCTAGAGTATCAACGCGCATAAACGGGCTGGCCATAATCCAGCACAGGTTCATACAAACTTCAACTGCTCTCAACGAGAACTCAACCGCTCAACCGACAAGGGCCGATCGGCCAAATCCACACCTGATCGGAATAATGGCATTGTCATCGAATTGCTAACGAAATAAAACTAACGCAATACCTAACATTGCAACCCTACCCGATAAAAAATTTATGTGGTAAGCATCCGATCTCGGAAATATTGCCGATACAGCTCATATCGCAATGACACATTATTGCCATTCAGATGCACCAGTCCCATACTGTGCAGTTTAAATGCTTGCGTTGCTTCCAGTCGCACCGGTTCAGTGGCCGCAACCGTTTTCGCCAGGGCGGCGGCCAGGTCTGGATATTGCTCCAAACTCCACAGATGACGCCGCAGGTGGTCGTTGTAAGGCCCCGCTTCGGTTGGAGCAGCACGCAGCAGTTGCTCTAGCGTCATATCCTGCTTGGCAATGTGATACAAGGCAACCCGCACCAGATACGGATGCCCTCCTACTAACGTCATTAGCTGTTGAATCTGCCGCGATCGCCAGTTCAACCCGTGCCGCGCCGCCAGATCCTGCACCTGATCGGGACTAAATTCTGGCAGCTCAATGGGTAACCCGACGTTAAACGGCGACTGGTTGTTGTCCAGTGGGACATACACTTCGGTGGAGTGAACAACGACAAGACGAAGTTTTTGCCAGATCTCGCGGTTCTTCGCTTCCTCATGCCAGGCGCGCAGCAGCCCCAAAAAATCTTCGGCAATTTGGCGATGCTCAAACACGCGATCGACTTCGTCCAGGCCCAGCACCAGCGGGCTATCAATTTCCTTTAAGAGATATTGTTCAAAATAGGCTTTACAGTTCACCTTACTACCAAAAATATCGTCCCAGTAGTCTTTCAGTTTGTTTGGTAGCTGTAGCCCCAAGCCAACGCTCGCACAAAACCAGCGCAAAAATTTGTCCAGATCAGCGAATATCGCGCGATCGGCCAGCTGAAAGCTTAAGGGCAGCGTGACATAGTTTTGCTGTTCTCCCTGATAAAGAATGCGTGACATCAGCGATGTTTTGCCCATTTGTCGGGGAGCCTTGATGCGAATTAAGGCTCCTGGTTTGATAATGGTTTCGTAACAGCGGGCCTCGATCGGCGGACGCTCAACATAAAATGCTGAAACGAGATTGACCTGTCCCCAAGGAAGTTCTGGTTCCGCTACGGGCAGCGGTGGCAGGTCAGGATCGTCCACTGCAATTAACGCAGTTGGCAATGCTTGCGTCGTTAAGTCAGTGACGGACGGCTGCGCCTCGGCAATCAAGCGTAACAATTCCTGTAGAAGCAATGACGTATCGGCGGGCGATCGCCAAACCCATTGCTGAAACCCATGCAAATAACCGCGCAGATTATGATTCAACCGCACATCGAGCGAAAATCCGACTCGAATCGGCAAGATCATTGGTTTATGGCCGGGATGAGCATCATGGAGTTCTCTAGCCCGCCGCACTTCTTCCGTCACCATTTCACTCACGGCTGACTGGGGCGCTAATAACAATATCCAGTAGTCACAGTGTTCTAGCACTGTATCGATCGGTTGCCAATCCATCGGCGAAGCATATCGTTCCTCCAACGTCAGCAGTTGATGCCCAGCCGCTTTCAACGCATGCGACAATTGTTGCGCCAGCCCGATACTCTCGTTTTGATTGCTGTGACTGATGACAATGCTGGCAGGGAAATGCAGCGAACTAGATGGTTCGGAACGACTCCTGATTTCAGGGTTGTCCAGCGTTGGCTGTGAGCGATCGAATTCGCCCCCTGCCTGAGCCGCCGCACTCGTGGGTGCCGTCCGGGGAGCCGAGAGCTTGTAGCCAGCCTCATCCAGTACGTAAATGGCTGTTCTAGAGTTGACTTCGCCCTCTGGCAAATCTCTCAAAGCCTCAAGATACCGATAGAGGCTACACAACGCCACCCGAACACCACCAACCCCCTTACACAGCTCTTGTGCAATCTCCTTCGGCCCTAACCCTAAGAGCAACCCACGGAGATGCTCTTTCTCTGTTGGGGTCAGCTTCTCCCGCTTCGCAGATGCCAGATCAGCATATAGTCTACCCATGTCCCAGAGCGTCTCAGCTTGCAAAAATTTTTCTTCGGGCTGACTTGAAGCAGGTGCCATGGGGATTACAAAACTTCTAACGTTAAGCCTAACGGTCTGACTAGTAATTCCTAACAGCTGTTAGTTCAATGTATAGCAGCACTTTGATTAACCTTACTTTGTAGGAAAGCAACGACGACGATGCACCCCCCAAATCTGAACCATCAGAGCAAGCCGTCCGTCGATGTTTACTATACACATTCTACTTGGGCAACTGTTCTTCCTGGAGGTGCTACACATGAATTCGATTCATGAAATTGTTCAACAGGTCTTGACAACTGGCTATTTAACGATTAATACGGAGGATCAGTTGCGGCGGTTGCTGTCAACGAAGTACGGCAAAGAAGATTTTTATGCGTTTATGCATTTACAACAAGCTGCCATGACTGGACGCGTTAAGCAAGAGTCCCGCGAATTGAAGTATCTCAAAACTGTCTAGTCATCAACTGATCCAATCGTTATATCGCACCCGCAGGGATGTATCGCCCACAATGAGATTAAACTAACCCACCACCTACACTGGAGGAGATACTTTGATCCGCGACTACGAAGCCTCCAATCGCGTGCTCTCTTACTGTCCCCACGTTCCATCCAGGGAAGTCAGGCAAACACCGTTGTTTTTAACAACAGCACTGGCGATGGAATCGTATGACGAACCAGCATCGGTATCGTTATTAAGTGCGCTGGTTGATGCACTACCGAAGGGTCTGTTAGTTGTTTCTCCCGATCGCTCGATTATTTATTCAAACCAAAACGCCAGAAGGCTTTGTCAACGCCTTGCTATCGCCCAAAAATACCTTACGGACTTGCCTATTATTGTTTCGCAGCTTTGTATGCAAGTCATCGAGTTGGGTTCGCTTGTGAATGAACCAGCCATTTTGGACTATCAAACACCTGACGAATCTTCTTTTAGGCTCACAGGGTACTGGCTCAATCACCCTGCGAGCGATCGCACTGAGGACTGTTTCAGTCAGCCGTCATACATTCTGGTCATGATCGAAGACCGGGATGAAGTGTTGCATCAAGATATGCAGGCAGAACAGAAGAAGTTTCAGCTCACCAATCGAGAAGCGGAGATCTGGCTGTTACTCAAGCGTGAATACAGCTATCAAGCGATCGCCAAAACGCTCCACATCAGCTTAAACACCGTCAAAACACATATTCGCAACATTCACGCCAAGCGCCATCCTTACCAATCCTTGCCAGCATAAATTAGCAGGCTGAAGTAACCAAATAAACCGGAGCAAGCAGTCAGCATCAATCAAGCTTTCTTAGCTCCGGGTTTCTGAATGCTTCAGTCAGAAACGCTAAATGTGCTTGAGCACCGCGAGATCTCTTACAACTCTTGCTCTAACGTCTCTATATGTGCAATGAGTTCCCCGTGCGGTGGATAGGGAATTTGCACATGCACACCAAAGAGCTTCTCCCACCAACGGGCAGGATGCGGTAACGTAGCGACCTGAATACTGGCACAGCCCATCAGCCAAGCACCTAGCATATCTGTGTGGCGACTGTCGCCAATAACCACTACCTGTTCGGGGCTGAGTTGCATGTGTGATAATGCCTTCGCAAAGCTGAAGGGAAACGGTTTCCGCGCTGGACTAATGGCAGGAACCCCTAACCGATGGGACCATCGCTTTACACGGTAGCGTCGCTTACTATTTGAGAGGATAAAGAGCTTGAGCCTGTGCTGCTTTGCCCGGTCAATCCAATCCTCCATGTTGGGAGACAGGTAGCGATCGTCTTCCGAAATGAGCGTGTTGTCGAGGTCTAAAATAATGCCTTGAACACCGGATCGCTGCAAACATGCAAGTTCAATGGAGCTGAGAATATCAACTTGTTTGGGCAAGCAATCAAGAGTGGCACCTAGCGATCGCGCTTTGACCCTAGACCGAAGGTAGGTAACAACTCCCGTCACAGCAGAAAGGGGACTTAAATTTATCGGCACTTATTTTTCCAGTACTTAGATGAAATTTAGATATTCACCTTGTACTTTAGAAGCAAAATAATGAAGGTTGTGACTGGTTAGATGCTTGCTGTAAGAAGAATTGGTAAATGTTTGAGCATGATTTCTGCTTAACATCCTACATGCCGTTGTCATCCAATCACTCCAGCAGTTCTAGGCGATCGGATTCCAAAGGAGTAGCAGGACAATGCCTCTATAGCGATTCTATTTGAATTGTGGAAAAGGATGCTTTCAAGTCCTTATTCACAAAGATATCCATTTCACAAATGATTTAGGACTGCTACAGCAAGGAAGTTCTCTTACGATTACGACTGATCCATCAAGCACCGCAGCTATGGGTGATCAACTGCCCGTGCAGCAGTATAACGATATAAATAACGAGGATACCCGTGGTCGAACCGCTTAATCAGGCAACGCAGTGGTTCAAAGCGATCGCCAAAATCAGTCTCTAAGGTGTAATAGTCATTTAAGAACGCGATCGCAGGAGTCACCTGCTCCACAAGATAATTGGAGAGGATAAACGTTGGCCTGCTGGGATGAATCACATCATTAAGCAACTGACGTACTATTGGCTGATTCTCGATGGTGCGACCAGGACCGCGCACCATGTCTTCTAAAGCGACCCAATTTGCAGCCGGATAAAAGCTGTAATCCCTCTGTAGCTGACCTAAAGAGGGTGCGTACACATTACCGTCAAGATGACGCAGCGTACTGATGAAGTCGCTATAGCTTGCATTAGCAAATGGGGAAATCAAAACGTGTTGGGGATTGTAAACAAAAGCAGCAAACGAGATAAACAGCGCTAACAAATATATCCGATAGCGTTGAGCCAGCCTGGATTCTTGAGACAAGGCATGGAGGCCTAATACTCCCATCAAAATAAACAGGGTGCCCATCGGGATAAACACATTGTTGGACGACCCATGATCAAGCGTCCCCATAAAACCTGCCAGGGCAGCAGCAACGAACTGGAAATGCCAGATTTCTAACTGGTTGCGGTGCTTAGCCAAGCCCCAGCTAAAGACCGCGATACTCGACAGTGCCAAGACCGGGTACGACCTTTGAATAAATCCGAAGTAACGCTTGAAATTGTCTAAATTAAATTCAGACCACTGACGCGGTACCTGCCAGGTGAAGTAATGGAAGTGTGAACCAAATAACCAGTCGCCAGCGAAAATGTAGAGTATCGGACCCAGAGCCACCACAGTGATCCAGTACAGTAGCGATCGTCGAATCCCCTCACGCCAAGTTAAAAATAACAATCCACCAAGCGCAAACAAGGCACCATGTTGCTTAAACCAAAAGGCTGCTACTAAAGTGACAATTCCTGTTAAATTCCACCATCGCGAACGATTCAGGCCAATCAAGTAACTCCCGGTCAATGATGCACAAAGAAGCCATGCATCAGAATGGGCCGTGTCTAAATAAGCATCCATGGCGCTATAAGCCGCTGCAAACAGACCAATGCTCATTAATCCCCACCAGCGGGAAGTCGTTTGACCACGCACAACACGATACACGATGAGTCCACTACCCAGCGCGCCCAAAATGGAAACGAACCGTAGTGTCGATAGGTTGACACCAAAAACCCAGGCAAATGGAATGGATAAGACGTAGTAGAGAGGGTTATAGGCTAACGGAACATAGTCAGATGTTGGCGCAGGATAAATTGGCTGAAATTCTACAGCACGCCGAAAATGCTGCAAGATTGTACCTTCCATCAAATCAAGATTGAGGGGAAAAGCAATATGCTGCAGCCAAAGGAACCCACAAACGAGAATACTGACTCCCGCAACGGCACTCAGCGACCAGTGAGCAATCCTCGCTAAATGGCTTTTGCGGCGAGCTTGAGCCATTTCAATTAGCACTAGGATGATACCGAGCAGTGAGACCGCAAATTTAACAGACGTCTCCATAATTGCTCCTCCTACGGCTGATGCACAATCCTTTTCAGCAGTGATTCTCTTGAATAAACACACTACCCTGCAGGTTGCTCCCACAGGGTAGAAAACAAAGTATGTCGCTAGTGTATGTCGCTGTAAAACGTTGCTCGAGTTTGAGGTACAGACGTCAATGAGAAATCTCAGTGATGATCCGCAAGGCTTTAATCGCTGCGGAAAGCCAAGTATGCAGCGCCCCGACTTCTTAAGCGATCAAGTAATTTAAGCCTTTACAGATACATTAGATATCCTTAGCTCCGATCTAACAATAGCACATGAACAAAATTGTTCTTCCAAAAGCTAATCAGACTAATTTAAAAGACCATTCACAGCTTCTTCACGTAACCATCAGCTAACAGTGCTTGCGATAAATATGTCGCTACCGCCTGATGTCCCTCCGGCAACCAATGCATATTGTGCGGCTGGTAAAGACATTTTGATGGCGATCGCAACACTGGACGTAAATCATACGCCCGCAGACCTAAACCACTCGCAATTTCCTGCGTTGTACGCTGAGGTAAATCAACGTCAAACTTTGTCGAGTCAGACAAATTAATGCTCTTTGGATAATATGGCAGCTGATCAGGCTGACAGACTTGCACCGATGCCGGAACCATTGGAATCACAACTTTGGCACCAACTTGATCTGCAACCGTCTGAATTTGCTTAAACCGTTCAGCAAATATTCCCCGAGCAGTCGCTTGAAAATCCGGTTTGTCGCGCTCTAGAGCAGCAAAATTCCCCCAAGAATAAGCAAGAGGGCTGGGACTATGTAGAAGCAAGGATCGCACCGGCGCAGCTACATGTAAACTCAAAAACGTTTGCAGATTTGAGAGCGTCACAATCGAATACCAACCGTTTTGCGGTGGCAATCCAAAGCCAATGGAGCCGCGAAACTCATCATTGCTGGTGATGGCATCCTGGTAATCATTGACAAATGATTCCACCACGATCAGATCTGGTTTGTAACGTGGGGCAAATTCTTGGATGATGGCCGCGTACTGATTCGGTCCATACCCGGTAATCCCAAAATTCAGCACCTCAACCTTGCGCCCGGGCAATTGAGCCGCTAAATCAGCTTCTAGCAGGCGAGCCCAGGACTGATTTGTATCAACACCTTCAGCACTCGTGAATGCATCACCAGTCGTGAGGATGCGGACTGTGCCAGGTGATTTCTGCTCTGGATACTGCGGTCCTGGAAAGCCAAGTGCATTAGCAGTCACGCGGTAGTCATAGCTCTCCCAACGCAGGCGTGTTTCTTGAGAAGGTTTGAGTTTCCAACCAATTACCGGTTCTACAGCTAGAGACGATCGCTCACCCCATCCTAAAGCCTCTTGGGGAACCGCCTGTCGCACGACCAGTTCACCGATCAGCAGCAGCCCAAAGATGCCAGCAAAGACTGCACCTGACTTCAGCAAAACTCCCGGAACACCGGCTTTCTTGTACTGGCGATTCAATCCAGCAGTGATCCACTCAACCAACCGTTCTAGAAAAATAGCACCAATAACCGTTAGCACCACAGCCACAACAGTACCGGCAATAGCACGAACACTCCCTTTCCGATCAGAAACAAACAGCAGAACGAGTGGATGATGCAGCAAAAATAAGGAGTAGGAGTGTTTACCGACCCATTTCCATACTCCTGTGCGGGGTGAAGCTGCTCGATTGATACCTCCTAAGGCAGCATAAAGCAAGACAAAGGCACTTACCCCTAACAGGAATGGCGCAACCGCCATCCCCAGCAAAGTTAGCGCTAACGCCAGACCGACAACGTAGGCAACCACTGCCAACAGCAAAGTGACTGGCGCGCACAAGCGTCGATCAGTCAAATCAGGAGAGCGGTATAGCCATGCGGCCAGGCTGATACCAAATGCAAATTCCGGTAGCCGTGTGATGAAGATAGCCCCACGCTGCCAGGCGTCGACGTAACCACCCAGAAGAAGCAACCCGACAGCACGAGCAACAAATGCGATCGCACAACTAACCAGCAGCAGACGCAGTGGTCCCCATCGCTGCAACCCTCGCCACAACAATGGGTACACCAGGTAAAGCTGAAGCAGCAAGCTGATAAACCACCAGGCTGGGGAAAAATAATAAAATAAATCAAGCGTTACTCGAATCCCCAAAAAGCTCAGAAGCGTTTCTGGTTTCAGTGGTAGTCCCCACCCTGTCAGCAACCAGGTGAGGATAAATATCAGATGCGCGCCCCACCAGAGAGGATAAATGCGCCCAAAGCGACGCCGATAAAACTGAACGAGAGGGAACGGTGCGTTCCCATAACGATTGAGCAGTCCCCAAGTGAGGCCGAATCCACTCAAGATAATGAAAAGTTGTACCCCACCATCACCGGCAAACCCAACGTAGCGCAAGAGATTTACAGGAACCGTCCAGATACCATATCCTTCCAGGGGCCGTAGCTGAGCGATCCGATCCGCCAACGTTCCCCAATCAGCCATGGGGTTTTCAATGTAGGCAAATTTAAAGAGGCGCTCAACAATATGATTGATCAGAATCCATAGTAGGGCGATCGCCTTAATCAAATCGACCCAATTTAGAACACTATGGTCCTTGTGGTCAATCTCATTCCGAGAAATAGAAACTCCTACCATTGCTGCCACCCTAAGTCTGGTTAATTCGACTTACTCAAACATGCATAACCCTTCCTATTCACTCATCACCACAGCGATTAGAAATAAACAAATCCAACCAACCGAAAATCTCTCGGTTGGTTATTCTGCTTCATCTAACCCAAAAAATACGTCAAATTATTCCTTTGTACTTTAGAAGCAAAATTGTGAAGATAGTAAATGCCCAGCTAATTACTGTAAGAAGAATTGGTAAATCTTTCAGGAGTACTTCATCTGGACGCTCAGTTTGGACAGTGGGTTCGTAGCCAACATCATCGCCGTTGCCAATGCCTTGCGCCTCGCTCAACCACTGGTAGCGAAAAACACCATACATTACAAACGGTAAGGTCAGTAGCATCCATGGTGTCGATGCCCCATGCACAACTGGCCCAGAACTCCATAGTGCGTAAGTCATGATAACGCCTGTTGTAACACTGCTTTCCATCCGATTCAATACTGCAAGTGAGTATTGCCGTAACACTGCACGCGTCTTTTTACCACTTACCGTTGCCAATCGTAGTTCTGCTTTACGCTTTTCGATCGCCAAAAACAATGCCAACATTGCCGTACATAAAACGAACCAGGGTGATAGCACGATTTGTGTTGCGATCGCACCGGCATAGGCACGCAAGATAAAGCCAGCCGCGATCGCAAAAATATCAAGAATTACAACACGCTTTAACTTGAGGTTATACGCTACCTGTAAACCACTGTATAAAGCAATAACTCCGCTTAGTGCTGGAGAAATTAGCCAACCGCCGATTACAGCCGTCCCCAACAAAAGTATTGCAGTAGCGATCGCAGCAGGAATTGGCACCAGTCCTGCCGCAATCGGTCGTTTACACTTGATAGGATGCTGACGGTCAGACTTCAAGTCTGCAATATCATTTAACAAGTAGAAGCTACTCGAAGCACAGCAGAATAAGGCAAATGCTACGACACTATTCGCCGCTACTTGCCAGCTATTGGTGAAGGCAAATAGTGGTGCTGCAAAAACAATTAAATTTTTTGTCCATTGGTGAGCCCTGAGTGCCACGCATAAATGAAACGGCAGTAGCATGCGCTGAGGGCGTGACAGTGTTGTAGGAGCAAGTGTTTTGGTTGGAGGCATAGCTATATTTGATCTATTTAATGAAAGCGAAGATAAAACCGAGAAGAGAATGCACCTACATATCAAAATCTAATGGTTTGTAGTTAATTAGATTTCTCTTGTTTGACGTATCGGTAGATATAACGAGGATAACCGGGGCTAAATCGTCTTGGTAAAGTGGAGAGTGGCTGAAAGCGATCGCCGAGATCGGCATCAAGAATATATTGATCGGCCAAAAAGCTAAGCATTCTATCTTCTTGCAACAATTGATTATGCAATATATATGCTTTACCCTGGGGATTTAGCACAGGTTCAAGCAGGGTTCTAATTATTGGCTGATTTTTCTCATCGACTCCTGGACCGCGGATGAGATCTTCCAAAGGGACCCAATGAGCCGCCGGATAAAACCGATAGCCATCCTGCAATTGGCCAATCCAAGGAGCATAAACGGTTCCATTAAGAGAATTGAGATAGCTCACCAAGTCTCGATAAGCCATAGCAGATTGGGAAGAACTTAATAGAGGCAAAGGATTATAGAGAAAAAGGGCAAACGACGCTGCCAGCAGGATCAGATGTAATCTTCTTCGCTTAAAAATCACCCAGGAATCTGCTAACTGCTTTAAGCCGATAACACTCACAATAATGAACCAAGATCCCATTGGAATATATACATTGTCATTAGATGCTGGTAGCAGTGCCGCTGTAAAGCCAGAAATCAAGGTAAATGGAAACATAAAATTCCATACATCGATTCTGCGCTTACGCTTCAGAAAGGCCATCACTGAAACACTAATAGCTATAGCAAACAAAACACTATAGGATCTCAGCACCAAACGTATCAGATGAAAAAACTCTTGATAAGTCGGTTCAGTCCAATGACGTGGTACTTGCCAGGTGAAATAGTGAAACCGCGATCCAAGCATCCAATCTGGAATTGCCATATACAGTATCGGTCCCAAAGCAGTAGCAAGTAGCCAAAATGGCATTGCCTTCCGCCAACCGTCTCGCCAGACAAGATAAAGTAACGAACCAAGCAGGAACAAAGCCCCTTGCTGCTTGAGCCAAAAGGCAAGTACCATGCAAATGATCCCTATACAATTTATGAGCAGAGACTTTCTCTGCCCAATCAGGTAGCACCCTAGAAGGAGCATAAAGACTAGCCAAGAGTCGCGATGCGCCGTATCCAGGTAGATATCCATTGCTTGATAAGCAGCAGCAAAAAGCCCAGAAGCCATTAAACCCCACCAGTTAGCCCCAGTCTCCTTGCGCACTGCTAAGAAAAGCACGATGCCTGCACCAAAAGCTCCCAGAAGCGATACAAATCTTAGCGTAAAAAGATTAGTGCCAAAAACCCAGGCAAAAGGCACAGCGAGAAAATAGTACAAAGGATTATAAGCAAGCGCTACAAAATCAGGCGTTGGTTCTGGATAGAGTGGTAAACCATCCATTAATCGCTTGAGGTGCTGTAGCACTGTAAGCTCCATTGCCTCAAGGTTCAATGGAAATCCAATATGATTAGACCATAGAAGCACCATGAGAAAAATCTGAACAAAAGCATAAGTTGCAAGCAGCCCAGAAAAAACGCTCGATTTTCTAAGTGTTTCCAGCATCCTGCTTTTGACACTATGCGGCTTGGTAAAGAACATCAGCAACCTTAATCCCAGCGAAAATATAGTAGCTCTCAATTGGGTGACGCACATTCTCAAGTTTAAAACCATTAAAAGCAAAGGACGATCTGTCCCTCACCAGCATAGGAAACACTATATTGGACAATTAACCTTTCCAAAACAGGCTCTTTGCATCAAACCGATGAGCCTATGCAATGACTGCCATATTAAGCAGCGTTCAAAATTATCGAAGGCTAACATCCCAAGATAAATCGGCTTCTCTTACCAAGGACCTTTCGAATTTCAACGATTAGAACAACGCAGATATAAACTGTGAATAGAAACAGCATGAAAAAAAGCAAAGGATTTGCCTGAACCCATCGAGTATCCGAACCCAAAAAATGAACATTAGAGGCCACATGAAAGTAAGCTTCAAGAAAGTAGCAGTGAAGAAAAAAGATACCAAAACTCAGGTCAGCCAAAAGAGACATCAGGCGATGCAGCGCTTTTGGTATGCGTGAGTCCAGACGCTGTAAAAAGTAAATGAGTACAAAACATAGAGCAGACTTACTTAAAACATTAATAAAAATAGGTGTGTCGAAAGGCTCCGAGGAAATCGCTGTTTCCAGCAGAATTAATACTATAGCTATAGCAAGCAACAGAATCCACAAAAAATTCATTACTTTGGCTATGCGTTCTTTAAAATGACAACTAAACATACCAAGTAAATAAACAGAGAAAAAATGAATGAATGCAGTTAATGTATCATCATCATTGTAAGGTCGCGGTACAATAACAGACAGCGCTAGCAAGAATGGAAGTGACAAGTAAGTTTTCGGATGTCTGTCCATCCATAATAGAACTGGAGATGCAACATAGAACAAAGCAATCATCGGCATAAACCAGAAAGGCCGTAGATGAGCACCAGTTAAATAAAGCATAGCCACTTCTTGCCAGGTTGCTAATCCTGGAAATCGTGCAACAAACCACTCCGGCATAAAATGATTTTTTAGAACAATGCACAAAACAATTGCCGGTATAGAGATAAGTATGTAGGGCAAAATTACGTACTGAAGCTTCTTGGTCAAGTAATTCTTATACTCATATTTTCGAGACAAAAACTGAAATAGAAATCCTGCAATAAAGATGAAATAGACCGTTCCATTTTGCAAAATTACGCTGGAAAAAACATACAGCTTAGAATGAGACTCCCAGTGCATATAATCAATCACATGCCCAGCAACGATCGCCAAAATTGCAAGACATCGAAAATTATGTATATACCTCAAGAAGGTTGATGGCTTCGATGCGTGATCTGGTTTTGGGAAATTATCGTGTACTGAACTAACAGGCTCGATTATCACCGATATACTCCGTGCAATTGCAGAATGAAACAATGAGACCGAATCATGGAGCAGGTGAATGGCTATTAGGAAAGCATGAGAAATCAAATACAAGCACTCTAACAAGGAGCTTTAGCAATTTATAGAACGAACAGCTGAGCGGCCTAAAAATTTCTGATTTTATGGTGTCTGAACATGCTGAGGAACTAGCTACCAAACGATTTTATTTTTTAAATTAATTCCTTGCGAAATATCAATTTTCTTTCTGAGAAGAACGATAAATAGCACTTCCAAGGTAAAATATCTCTTCGAAGTAACTTTTACTTTGCAAAGCTAAAATACCTAAACTAAACAGCTGGATTGCTAGCATTAAAGACATTCCACCAATTACAAATGTGTGAGGAGCCTGGCTAAACGCTTTCGCTACTGCTTCAGTTGGATCAGGGAACGGTATCACACGAGCCATTTGTTGATAATTAGTCCAACAATGAATTAGCGCCCACGCACTAGCATACAAAGAAAGCACAAAAAACATTAAGCTTGGAATTAAAAAAAACATAACAGGGCGAATTAGAAATCCAGAAAAAATAATCGCCCAAGTATGCTTCAAAATTTTCATACTTGATTTGCGCTTCAGCTTTTTACTTTTTTGAACCTGCCAATTTAGATGAGCTGGAATCTCTTCAATACGTGCGTTAAGAATGCGCGCTTTATGAATTACCTCTGGGTTAATATCCATCCCAGCAGACTTTAAGTTGATTCCTTGCAGAAATTTCCGATCGTAAGCGCGAACCATTCCGGTTAAGGTTGTCAAACTGCGCTTTGCCGTGAAGGACAGGAAGCGATTTGCCCAAATACTGAGCATTCGACGCAGCCAAGGTACATTGGAAACCTTCCCTCCTTTCATATAAGGTGAAGCAACGACAACCTTGGCTCCGGTATCTCTTGCCCTCGAAAGGAGGCACTCAATATATTCCGGGGAGTAACTTAGATCAAGATCGAGCGTAACAATATAGTCTCCCTGGCACTGATTAAAGCCAGATTTAAGAGCTTGGCCAAGGCCAAGATTAGTCAGGTGATGCACAACCAAGACATTAGAGCGTGATTGGGCAAATAGTTCAGCGCGTATACCCGTGTCATCGCTACTACCGTCATTAACGATAATGAGTTCCCAATCATATACTGACTCAATAGACGTCAGGTAACGACAAAGCAACTTGAGGTTGCGTTCAATAATTGCGGTCTCGTTATATGCGGGGATAACTAGAGATATTAATAGCTTAGAGTCCTGCAAGTGAGTCTGATCTTGGTCATTAACCACTTGCTCCCGATTGCTGATGGCCTCTTGAGCAAGTGACGCAGAGTTATGTCTTGCACGATAAGGACTCGAAATCGATTCCAACATATATGCTGTCTCCTTAGTAAAACATCTATAGGTTTTTTGTGCGCTTTGGTAACAAATCTAGAATGGCACCGCAACCATCAAACCCCACCCTTATGTGGATGCCACTTTACATAGACGCATTTTTAACGCTCACGCTTTGCGTTCACGGAAAAAGGTGACGTTCACATTGCGTACGTATGTTTACGAGAATAGCCTGTGCTTAAATAACTTGTTGAATTTTGGCTTCCACAAAAGGAAAACCTCTTAACTTAAGAGATTACAACAAATATCTAGATAAATAGGTAAAGCTTGAATAAAGTTTTGAAGCAGCGGGAACTTTTGTCCTGATAATTCCTAGGCTCTACCAGTAGTAGTTTAATTTGTTAATCACGCTACATCTAGCGGTCAACACCACTAAATTTAAGTTTGCGTGACGATTAACTGCAAGCTTCAGATGAAACTTGTGTAAATTTGCCGTTGTCTACTGGAAAATCACGGACAGACCTGATATTTTTTTGTGATTGCCTTTTATAAGTAGGCTTACCGATATCTGCGTAATTACTTAGTATCGAATTGCACTCAGCGCTTACGTCATTTAACGTAAATTTCTTAGCATAGTGGCTGATGCTTTCGGGCAGCAACGTTGAAGGAAAGGCATCCAACTGTAACCATAGCCGACAGCCACAGCCGGTTAAGGTTCGGCCTTTCCACATTGGCGCACCTACGAATTCTACACAGTAGGGTCGCTGAAACCCATGTTTAGCTCTATTGATTCAGAGAAGTCTTCAGGGTTCCATCTCTCTACTAATTCTATTTCAAGTGATGCGTAAACCTGTTTTAACTATCTTCTATCAGTTCAATCCTTGGCATTCTACGATTGGTGGCATTCAAACTGTCATCCACTCCTTCATCAAGTATGCGCCGACCGACTTCAATGTGAGGCTTGTTGGAACAGGGGTAGATCCATCAACGCCGCTTGGCAAATGGCACGAAGCCGAACTGGATGGTCGGAGGTTGAACTTTTTCCCTCTGCTACATCTGCCAAACGATAATGTGAGGGGCCTAGTGCCAACGACAGTTAAATACACGCTAGCGCTTCTAAAGCATCGCTTTTCCTCTGATTTTATGCATTTTCACAGACTGGAACCAGCCCTAGCTGCTCTAACTTGGTCGAGTGATAAGACTCTTTTCATTCACAACGATATTCATAAACAGGTCGCAAACGCAGGAGATGGAAAAAGCATACTCTGGCAAAGATTTCCCCAAGCGTATTTTTTGCTTGAGCGATTATTGGTTGGTCAGTTTGAGCAAATTCTCTCCTGCAACTCTAAGTCAGTAGACTTCTATCGGCAGCGCTATCCAGACGTTGCTCAGCGTGTTGCTTACATTCAAAACACAGTCGATAATGATATTTTTTATCCTTTACCATCTGAGGATCGGGATTACAAGCGATCGCTTCTAGCGCAGCAGCTTGGTTTAGCAGAGACAACACGCTTTATTTTGTTCGCGGGTCGATTACATCCACAGAAAGATCCACTGCTTTTAGTTCGCTCTATAGCGGTTTTACAAGAGCCAGACACCCATTTGTTGATTGCAGGCGATGGTGAGCTAGCAGGTGATGTGCGATCGATAATCCATCAACTTCAGTTGACGAATCGAGTGACGATGCTTGGCCCGGTTAAGCAAGCTGAGTTGGCAGATTTACACCGCCTTAGTAGCGTTTTTGTCCTAACGAGTGCTTACGAGGGGTTGCCCCTTGTAGTGTTAGAGGCACTCGCCTGTGGAACACCTATTGTCACGACACGGTGTGGTGAAACGCCCAATTTACTCTCACCCGGCAGCGGCGTTGTTTGCGAGGCGAGCACACCCACTGCGATCGCCGCAGCACTACGCCAAGTGTTACACCACCCGCAGCAATATCCATCTAGTGCTTGCATACAGGCAGCAAAGCCTTTCGATGCTTCTAGTGTCGTCAGTAGCATTTACAGCAACATGCTACTGCGCTGGAAACCAAAATCACCTCTGGCTATATCTCCCAGATCTACTGGAATTTAACTTCATTTCTTAAAGGATAAGATTATGAGAATTGCTGTTATCGGCTCAAAGGGCCTACCACCAAAGCAAGGTGGCATTGAGCATCACTGTGCCGAAATCTACTCCCGCATGGCTAGTCGGGGACACTCGGTAGATTTATTCGGGCGCTCCTCATATACCAATTTACCTCCTTATCATAGCTATGACTTTAAGGGTGTGCAAATCATCTCCTTGCCTTGTCTAAATGTAAGAGGTGTTGATGCTCTTACAAGTTCTGCACTCGCTGCTATTACAACGGTTCGATCGCGCTACGACGTTATTCACTTTCATGCGTCTGGCCCTGCACTATTTTCCTGTTTACCTCAAATTGCTTCAAATTTCCGATGGCTGACTAAAAGTACTGTCTCTCCCAAAATCGTAGTTACATGCCATGGTTTAGATTGGCGACGTGCTAAATGGGGTAATTTTTCGAGTCGTTTAATTCAACTTGGCGAACTCACAGCAGCACAGTTTGCTGATGAACTGATAGTAGTATCCCAGGAGCTTCAATCCTATTTCTTAAAGACCTACGGCAGACGAGCAGTTTATATTGGGAATGCTCCAGCCAATTATGCTGCATCAGACGCCAGCTTTGCGTACGGTAACTCTCTTGGCTTGAGGCCCAAACACTATATTTTGTTTCTAGGCAGACTGGTTCCTGAAAAGCGCCCTGATTTGCTTGTTCAAGCGTTTCAGAAACTTAATCCACCTGGCTGGAAACTTGTCTTGGTTGGTGGAAATAGCGATACAGCAACTTTCACATCAAACTTACGTGAACTGGCAGAAGCTTCACCAAATATCCTTTTTACAGGAGAATTAAGAGGAAAACGATTAGCAGAAATTGTGCGTGGAGCTGGCCTATTTGTTCTTCCCTCAAGCATTGAAGGATTACCGCTAGCAATGCTAGAAGCTATGAATGAAGGAATTCCAGTCCTTGCAAGTGATATTCCAGTACATCGGCAGTTGCTAAGTAATGAACGAGGCAAGCTTTTTCAAGAAGGGAATATTGAGGCCTGCGTCTCTAGCTTAAGTTGGGCGATCAATCATCAACACAAGCTAGCAGACATGGCGAAGAAGGCGCAGCTTTACGTTCAGACACAACATAACTGGGATACTATCACATCCGAATGCCTTAGCCTCTACGGCGACTTTTCTACCGTATCGACAGCGATCAAAGAGGAAGAAAATCTTGGCTCTTCCGGATCCAGGGTGAAAATCGTATAATAGGACATTTTTAGCTGAGTGTAGTACTAATGGACATTCATCTTGATACATTGCTTAAGTTACCGAATGCTACGGTTGAAAGCTGTACTGGGCAAGATAATGAAGCGTACCTAAAACTACGGTTGCTAAATGAGGAAGCGAGTTGCCCGCAGTGTGAGCAGTTGAGTTCAGAATTGCATCAAAATCGTCCTGTTTTAATTCGAGATTTATTGGATTTTCGGTCAAGCGACGTACTTCAAAGTTCCACGTCGTCAGTTTTATTGTCGTCATTGTCAGTGTTATTTTACTGAATCACTAACCTTTATGAATGAGGGAAGGCAATACACACGGCGCTATGAGGAGCATATTTATCAGCAAGTACAACTGTCGGGTATTGAGCAAGTTAGTCGAATCGAAAAATTAAGTTTTGACCGTATTCAAGGGATACTCAAGCATCAGTATACTCAGAAAAAACTTCGGGGTGGACAGGAGTTAAGCGATTGGGATCAACGAAATCGGCAAACGGAAAGGGCACCAAAACTTTCTCATGGTTATCGGGGACATTGAGGCTGGGAAATTAATCGAAGTGATTGACAGCCATCAGACCGAAGACATCATTGCAGCGTTAGAGCAGCAGCCTTTAGAGACGAGAACACAGGTGAAAGAGGTGAGTGTCGATATGTGGGGTGGTTTCCCAAAAGTAGTGGAGAAAATGTTTCCAAATGCGGTGATTGTCATTGACCGTTTCCACGTGATGAAAGCGGTCAATGAAGAGTTAAATAAAATTCGCAGACAAGCGGGGATATCGGATCGAGGTAGCAAGTTCATTTTATTGAGGAATGGCCAAGATTTAACAACAGAAGAAAAGGTCAAGTTAGACCAACTGCGGCAACGGTCAAGGCGATTAGCAAAAGCGTATCAATGGAAAGAAGAGTTTCGGGCGATTTATGAGCAGTCCTTGACGGTTGAGGAGGGCAAGCATCAGATTCAGGAATGGTTAAGTAAAGCACAAACCGTTTACAGTGAAGTCATCATAACGATTCGCAATCATCTAGATAGAATTAGCAACTACTTTCGGAATCGCACCACGAGTGGAGCAATGGAGGGAATCAACAATCGCATTAAGTTGATTAAATGACAAGCTTATGGCTTTGTAAATTTTGAGAACTTTCGTGAAAGGCTATCAGCTTGTTTTTCTGATTAGGAAAAGTTATCACCTCGCTAACGAGAGAACTAAAATCTTTTAGTTTAGTCTCAAGAAATTGGCATATACTTATGAGTGAATACCCCTAATAAATCTAAGTATAGAATCGATACAACAGCCATCTAATTCCCGATCGATGTAGGTAATGGTTTACGAGGATCTCCTCCGCCACCAATGCTACTAGGAGCATTATTATCGACGATTTGAAGTGCTTGAAACAGATGATTTACATCACTGTGAAAATCACCTGAATAGCCTCCAAATGCGTAACCATAGTTAACTGCAAACTCTTCTTCAACACCTTTTTCAATACCGAGTCCATGGCTGTCCCAGGCAGTATCATCCACAATATATCCACCATAGTCTTGGAGGGCATGAAACAATTTTCTACCAGGCACTGTTAACAATTTCAACATAGCCTCGTCTACTGATGGTGGGATCGCAAGCAGCACACCCATTACAAGCGAGGGATTTGTTCCGGCATAATGAGTTTCAGAGTTTAGGTCGAAAGCATAACTGTCCGCTTGTACAGCAGGCCACCGATAACCTGGTGGTTGTCCATAAAGGTACTTTTTTCCAAACACTTCAAGTTGCAAAGCATGTTGAATTGGTTCAGATGAAGTCAACAATTCTCCCAAACGAATCATGCCGCCAATGCTCGATAGACCAGAACCACCATGACCACCTGTAATACCCATACCATAGATGTTTTCATAGCTAGTTGGATAACCAGGCACAGCATAGCCAAATACTGGACCACCGGCAATGCAGCGAGCCAAAGCAGTCATTTGAATTAGCGTACGCCCATCAGGTTGTAGAAAGGCAGCAGCATTATTTGGCGTATTATGTGGAGCGGCATCTGGTACGGTCAAGTTAAAAGGCACATGGATCGAGCCATTCAGTTTTGTTTCAGGGTTACAGCGTCCACTTCCCCAATTTTTTGGATCGTACCAAGATACAACAGGATCGCTATCATCTGTAACAATGTAGTAATTTTCATCGCCATGATGAGATGAAGCAATACCAATACCAGCCGGAAGATAACGGGCGCTTGAGCCAATTGGCCGATTCCAAATACTGCCGCAAGAAAAAGGTTGTTTATGCTTATCTCTGAGCGGGCCGATCGAACAATCTGATATTGCCAAGGATTTAGCCCTATCAACATTTCCAAAACGATATAGTTCACTACTGATGCTGTTTAAACTAGCTAAAGCGGCCAACAGTGTGACAGTAACAGTTAGCAAGACAGCTTGAAAACGTTTCATCATATAAAATTTTCAACTCAAAGATATAATTTATAGATACAGTAGTCTGGGTGGTTTAAGCAAAGCATTAGATGGATAACTACAAATTGAAGTCCACATCAGAGCTTAATTCTCATCGTTGATAAATATCAACATTGCTAAAAATAATGATTAGAAATTTAACATCAGCCAAAACTAATAATCACTCCCTCGATCAGCAAACAGAAATACTTATCTTTTATTGCCTCAAAGAACACACTTCTAAAAATTAAAGACCTCATGTACTGCTAATTGATGCTGAACCAAGCCAAAATTTGTAGTTTTCATTTTGCCTAAGTTTGATTTAAGAAATTTGAAACTTCAATTCTGAAAAATGAACATGCGCAACCAAAATATGAAAGCACCTGCCACTTATTTGTTAAACGCTAGAAAATGGATCAGAAATCATAAAAGCGCATCCTTAATAACTGGAATTTTAATTGCTGCAAATCTCAGCATTACTATTCCTTTAGCAGCCATTCTAAATATATGGACAGATGAAGCTTACTCACTCAATACATCTGGAGGCGACATAAGCTACGCAATTCACCAATCAATCTTTTTTGAGGAGCAAGCTCCACTTTACTTTTTACTACTAAATTTATGGAGACAACTTAACGAATCATTTTTCTTCGCCAGATTATTTTCAATCCTTTGCATTTCACTTACCATTTACACTGTCTCAGTCCTCTCTAAAAAGTTTTTGTCTTTTCCCATTTCAAGCTGGGTCACTGCCGCTGTTGCCTTCAATCCTTTTATCATTTGGGCTGCTGTAGAAATTCGTTTATATGCATTTTCAATTTTACTTTCTACTCTACTTTTACTACTTTTTCTTGAAACCTACTTAAATAACCATTCATCCAAATATCGACTACAATGTCTTTTCATTCTGGTATCTACCTTATCGCTTTATACTCACTATTTTCTAGCTTTCTCCTTGGCTGCTGGCGCAATAACTCTTGCGCTACTGGGCAAGAAAAGAGTATTACTTAACTATCTACTAGATCTCACAATCGTTGGAATTTTATTCTTTCCTTTAGCTTTTCAATTGGCACACCAATTAAGTTCAGTAACAGCACAAAAGGAGCTTATTGACCCAAATGCAAGTCAAAACGTTCTACTCAATCATCTTAAAGGACTTAAAACGGTTCTGGCAATCAGCGTATCGTATTTGCTACCCATATCAAGATCATTAGAAACAAACACAATAGCAAAGTTTTTTTTAGCTATATCGCAAATTTTACGGTTCATTTTCTTAGTGGCCTTAGTCTTCTTATTTATCAAATATCGCCGATTAATTAGGTCATTTAATTGCGGTTTGATTGGGTCATTTAATCGCAGCTTATATTTAATAACTTTAGTTTTATTTACCATCTTTATCGTTATATATAGCTTGCTAGAAGGAGTGCATTCTAGACATTTAGATAGCCTTTTTATACCGGTTATTCTATCCGTATTTTGTATCTTGGTCGCAGTGCAGCATGCAATCAAGAAGCCAGTATTTTATTACTGGCTTGCCGCATCCTTCTCCTTTTACTTTGTTGCTCTTTGTGTTACGTACAGTCCACTAGCTAAACAAGGCGACTACCTTCGTGTTGCCTCTTATATTACGGCCAACGAAAAACCAAGTCAGGCAATACTAGCCTTTAATCCTGAAGTGGGCATGGTATTCAAGCACTACTATAAGGGTCCCAATCCAGTAGCCGTCATTCCCAAAGAGATCGACTATCAGCACTTCACATGGAAAAATTTTGTTTTAGACAGCGAGCAGGAAATTACCACTGCTCTTTCGCAAACTCTTCACGAACGCAGTGACATTTGGCTATTGATCAATTTAAAGGAAATTCAAGAACAAAGACTTTACAACCATAGCTTACAAATCCTTAAACATTTTATTGAGCAACATTATTCGATCACCTCTACTAAAGAGTTTTATGGCTCTACTGTCCAGCTACTCAAGTATAAATAGTGTTGCTGTAATCAATGTTATTGTTAGCGCGATCGCCAAACAGCATATAGCTCTAGAGGCACGCTGCGAACGTTTGCGTTTAGTAGAAATAGCAATCCATAGCTTATTAGCAAAATGCTGATGCCGATCACAGGAGAAACCCAAGGCCCAAACAACAGAGCTGGTGCTGTAGCAACAATCAACCAAACACTATTCCAATAGTTAGGAGCGCCGCATAGCTTTGCCAAAGCACGATCCATGAGAAGATAGCTTGGTATCGTTAAAAGTTCTGCAAATCCATACCCCCAAAGCTTCAAGATTGGTAGAAAAAGAAGAGCGGCCAACCACAAGCTACCAATGTAAAAAGCATTAAACTGGGCAACCTGTCGGTTGTGACCTGCGGCTGAAAGCGCAGAAGCGTGAAGGTCAAAGATTGTACCGATGATCGCTGCCAAAGCAATAAATGGGAAGATCTGAGCACTAGGTATCCATGCCTTACCAAACATCAATGGAATAATCCAGGTCGCAAGGCAAGAAAACGCGGCACAAATCGGTCCGATTAGTAGCACTTGATAAGGCATCCCTTGGCTAATTGCAGAACGCGTCGAGCTAGGATTATCCACTAATTTCGCTAGTGCACTAATAGACAACCGACGCACAACCAGTCGGAGAATTGCGAGTTGATCCACCAAGCGGAGCGCAATACTCGTAATTCCAGCAGCTTCAACACCCAACAGGCGACTCACAAAGAGAGGAACAGTCAGCGCTTTGAGCGATAAAATCCAATCGGCTCCAGAGTAAGCCAACCCGTAGCGAAGAGCCGGTTTAAGAAATTGCCAATGCCAATGCCAGCGCCAGCGAATAGGGTAATAATGCTGTGCTAGAACAGTTAGGATAAAAAACTGCACAACTAGTCCAGCGATCGGGCCCCAATATCCCCAACCCATCAGCACCAATGGAACAGCTAATAGATAATTAGCCATCTGAGCTAAGGTTTCAATCAGACCAACTTCCGCAAATCTTAGCTCTCGCTCTAACATCCCAATTGAGACATTGCTAATGGCACCAAGCCACAGAGCCGGTATTAAAAATCGCAAAACTTGAGAAATTTCTTCATGTCCTGTCCACCAACCAAAAATCGGAGTAGCAAACCAGAGCAATCCATAGAAAGCCAACCCCACTGTATTGTAGAACGCGAGAATTTGCTCTGCACCATCTTCAGGTAATTCAGGCTGACGAATCAAGTAGACTGCCAATCCTAAGCCGCTAACCCAAAAAAGAAAGTAGAAAATCCCGGATGCAATTGCAACAACGCCATATTGCTCCGGTCCCAGTATGCGTGCAATGACTAATACACTAATAAGAGACAACGCTACTGAAAAAAGCTGTCGTAATGCTAAATAAATACCACCTTGAAGAACCTTTATCTTAAGACCTTTAGTCTGCATGAACTTTGCTTAGATTGAAACAATAGTCAGCATAATATTCAACAAGCAAAACCTGTGTGAATGAAAGCGTTACTCAGTTGGGCAAGCTAACAATACCAGCACCTTCTCGAAAGAGGCAGAGAAGCCATCCCGCAACATTCGGGATTTATGCTGTACTCTATAGAAAAAGTCTCTTATCTTGCTATAGCCTCCTAAACCAAACAACCGCGTTAAAGTAATTGCAAGACTGAGACGAAAATACTCTTTTGAATAGCGCAGTTGAGGATGATAAAGCAACGCCTGCTTCTGAAAATATTTTGCTTGTTCGCATTCTCCGTCAAGATTCTGTAGCGCTTTCCATGCCGTACTGAGATTTGCAATTGCATAACTACGGCTTTTCAGGTGCATTAGAGTAGGTGAGACATCAGCAAATGCTTTTTCAATCACGATATGGTGGCTCTGCTCCATTGCTGTCCAGTTTTTAGACAGATTGTTTGAATGGCTTCGGTAATAGACCAATAACTCTTTAATGACTTTAAACGGATACTGGGCGCTGATCCGCAACCACAGATCCCAGTCTTCACCGTAAGAAAAAGGCAAACTACAATCAAACAAACCAACAGCTTCGTAGCAGCATCGACGAATCATAGCGACACTACCACATTCAACGATATTATGTTCAAGCAGCCTCTGCCATACATACCCCTCATCATGATTAATCAGAACCTTCCCATAGGGCTTTCCCTTCTCATCAATTAGAGCTGTCCAGGTATATACCAAGCCGACATCTGGGTTCTGTTCAAGACAACAAACCTGCTTTTCAAGTTTAGTCATATCCCAAAGATCGTCCGCATCTAAAAACGCTATATATTCGCCTTGCACATTGGCCAACCCAGTATTACGCGCTCCAGCTGAACCCTGATTTTCTTGTGAGATCAGCTTGACTCGCGGATCTGTGAGCGTAGCTGCCCACTGTTCAATATCGTCAGAACTACCATCATTAACAATGATCACCTCAAAATCAGTAAAGGTCTGTTTGAGAACACTAGCCAGAGCTTCTGGCAGAAAAGACATAGCATTGTAAGCAGGAATAACGACTGAAACTTGAGGCACAATAGCTCCTTCTAAATGAACTAAACTCAAAAAAATCAATGATTTTTCAAGACTTTCAAGACTTTCAAGACTTTCAAGAGCATTGCAGCGTATATAGTTAGCGATTAATTTTTCAAAACCGCTACTATTTTTTTGGCTATAGCATTCCAATTAAACTTATCTTTAACTTTTAAGCGTGCTTTCTCAGACATTGATTCTAATGCAGAAGGATCGCAGAGAAGATTAATAATTTCAGCAGCAAGGCTATCTGCTGTTGGTTGGTGAATGAGGACACCATCGATTCGATTATCAATAATTTCTGGTGTACCATCACTGTCAGATGCAATGCATGGAACACCGTAGTTCATCGCTTCTAGTAAGAATGCCTGAAAGGGTTCACATCTAGATGGAGCAACAACTAAATCAGTTTCGAGAAAAAGATTTCGCATCTCCGAACTTGAGGAGACATAGCCCAGATTGCTAACACCTACTTCAGAAATATTGAGCTTCTTTCCAATAATGACTAGCGTCGCTTCCGGTAAGACCGCCCTTACTTTTCTAAAAGCAGTTAATACTAAATCTCCACCCTTTCTTTCAAAATCAGAACTTTGGAAAAGAATTTGCTTACTACCAAACTGCTTTTCACCACTATAAAGCTCTACTAAATGACCTGAAGAACCAACCACTACTATTTTTCGAGGTTCAATACCGTAATCAGTGATGAGAGAAGATTTTGCTAAATTACTCATCGTAAAAATGAAAGTAGCATTTTCATACGCTAAGCGCTCACATTTAATCCTTTCAGAATAAGCTTCTTCCGTTTGAAAAGGTGCCCAAGGAAACCATCTTTGCTTGGCCAAAGCTGTTGTGTAGTCTAAATACATTACATAGGGAATATCAAAGCTTTTCCAAAGTGGACTATACATACAAAAGACATGGAAAATCAGATCTGGTCGATCACTTAACGATCTAATTAAACGCTCTGTCTTGCGCGATCGCGCAGCAAAAACTTTTGCATCTAACCGGAATCCACGAACTTCGCTAAAAGCCAATAAATTCCTTTTAGATGAAATGAGATAAAGCAGACCGTAGAGAATCTTAAGTGCTTTCTTAGAAGTGCCTGCGGCGTAAGGACTATTGTCTGGCAAATAATTTAAAGTCTCACAATATGAGGAAATCTCTGTAAATAAAGATTGGTATCGATGTAGAAATCCTTTGTCACCGGTAATTAGCACATT
>JAJPJF010000330.1 GCA_021324415.1 Nostocales cyanobacterium Centralia_MAG_434 | reverse complement strand
TAGGGGTAAAAAGAAATTCTTGCAGAAAATGAACACCCTACTCTACACCCAAGCGGGTTGAAAGCCCCTAAATTTATTTATGGAGAAAACAAAAAATTTATTCATCAATGAAATCCCCTCAATTTATTGATGGGGATACCTTACACCCTACACCCTATACCCCACACCCTTCTTAACCCATAACCTACTTATTTTTTTAGGTCATATCCTCTTAACTGCAACTACCCCACGAGTTGTGAAGGGAGTTTGTTATTTACGAGTGTAATCCTTCTCATCTGTTCACGACTTTTTCCGACCCTGCTACCGAACTAAATGCCGAATATACTACCGAACTTATCCGACTGAAAATTTTGGTGCCGATTGCAATTATTTAAGTACATTAACCCCAGCAGATAGCCAAAGTCCAATCAAAACTGATTATGGATATCTGTGATATTCAATGAGCACTTTCTTTTCTAGTAGGATTCAAATTATGTCAACTCAAATTCAAGACAACCAATTGTGGAGTGAACTGTCTGAAGAGCAACAACAGATGGTTGCAGGTGGTCTGCAGAGTATTGACAAGAAGATCAATACTTTTTATAACACCAATGCAATAGCATTTTTAAACCAAGCAGGTTCAGGACCTGGTGGTAGTTTTGTAAATACAGGACTAAAACAGGCTGAGTTGGACACTGGCTCCAAGGAAAAATTCAGTGCCAAATTTGTTTAGACACAATAGACGTAAATCAAAGGTTCAACCTGAACCTTCTAGCAGCTTTACCTCACTGTCTCCATAATAAAGCCTGAACATAAAAGGCTCTGACACTTCTATAGTTTTCTATTGTAGGAGTGTCATTTTATTACTCTTATATGCCTTAAAGACAATTGCCTCTTAATTGAAATAGGCGTAATTTTACTTACGTAAAATAAGAGTGATTACCCTAATTGCTGACTTACTCTATGCATAAAATAGTAGTAATGGATAATACGCCGTTCGAATCCACTCTTTTGTCACCCAGACCACATCATGGGTGGCAATTTCATTAAATAAACTAGTTTTTTTATCATGCATTTCTTCAAGATGTTGCAATGCTACGTCTTTACACACCTATGAATTGCGCATTCATACTTTGATTCAGCAATGCTGCTTTATTCATTACCCAAATTTTGCACAATGAATCGCTAGCATATAGCTTCAGTCGCTCAATTAAATCATCTGTTTTAGCTTTTCATATACCACCCTATTGCTTGCTTGGGGTGGTTTTCGTTAGTGATATGGCAAAGTTAGGATATTCAACACCTGTGAATTGCACATTCATACTTTGGCAACGCCCAATATAGAGATATAATTGCGATAGTTTGGGAGAATCAATCCCGACTAAGCTGTGTCATTAGCAAGATTGCCCAATGAGTAGTCAACCCAAGGATTACAACCCCAGTGGTGTTAGTGAAAGAAATGGAAACCTTTTAGGTTTGCCGTTTGATTACGAATCGGCAAAGTTAATTGTTATTGGTGTACCATGGGAAGTTACTGTTTCCTATGGCGCAGGTACAGCTAATGGACCACAGCGGGTTCTGGATGCCTCGACTCAATTAGATTTGTTCGATTTTGATAATCCCGAGGGGTGGAAGCAGGGGATTTTTATGCTTGAAATTCCCCAGGATATTTTAGAGAAGAACAAATATTATCGCGTCTTAGCAGCAAACATTATTGAACGGCTAGAGCAAGGCAAACATCTGACAGATACACCAGATTTAACACCTATCCTGAGAGAGATTAATCAAGCTTGTCAACAGGTGAATCAATGGCTGTTTGAAAAGTGTCAGGCAGTCATTAACGATGGTAAGCAGGTCGCAGTTATTGGTGGCGATCACAGTTCACCTTTAGGTTATTTGCAAGCATTAGCAGCTAAATACACAAACTATGGCATTTTGCACATTGACGCACACGCTGATCTACGCAATGCCTATGAGGGATTTGAGTTTTCCCATGCATCTATCATGTTTAATGCTCTCAAGCTACCCCAAATTTCCAAGTTAGTACAGGTAGGCTTGCGTGATATTTGTTACGAGGAAGTGCAACTGATTGCCCACTCTCATAATCGAATCGTTGCTTATTACGATTCAGCCATTAAACAAGAGCTATTCTCCGGAAAAGCTTGGATTGAGTCATGTCGAGAAATTATTAGCCATTTACCCGAATTGGTTTATATTAGCTTTGATGTAGATGGTCTAGATCCAAAACTTTGTCCAAATACAGGAACTCCTGTTCCAGGCGGACTAGAATTGGAGCAAACTTTTTGTTTGCTCCGTGAATTACTTAAGAGTGGTCGAAAAATTATTGGCTTTGATCTTTGCGAAGTTGGCGATGCTGAGTGGGATGGTAATGTAGGTGCACGAATTGTTTATAAGCTAGGGAATTTGATGGATTTATCCCAACAGCCCAACTAAGTAGGCTGGTGGGAATAAATCAGAGTGTTTTAACACCAAGCTTTCCGTTATTTAACCAACTCTTGCGCGATAGTCTTCGTAGGAGAACTGACGCCAAAGTTGGAAAGTGCCATCTTTTCTCAGGATGCCGATTGATGGATGTACCACCCCATTGAACATGGTTGTTTTCACCATCGTATAGTGCATCATATCCTCAAAAATCATGCGATCGCCAATCGACAAGTCATGATCAAAGGCATAGTCACCGATAAAATCTCCAGCTAAACAGCTTGAGCCACCCATGCGATACAATTTATCACCCTCCTGCGGTTCATGTGCTCCGCGAATGACAGGCTTATAGGGCATCTCCAAACAATCAGGCATGTGAGCAGTAAATGATACGTCTAACATGACATTTGTAAGTGTTGGCGTTGGAATGAGATCTTGAACTGTACTCAGCAAAAATCCCGTTTCCCAAGCGATCGCAGAACCCGGTTCTAGAATGAGTTCAATATGAGGGTAACGATTGTGAAAAGCACCTAGAACTTCAATTGCGTGTGCTACATCATACCCCTGACGAGTCATTAAGTGACCACCACCAAGATTCAACCACTTGAGCTGTGGCAGAAAATGCCCGAAAAAACCTTCTATATGTAAAAGCGTTTTTTCCAACGCATAGGAATCGCTTTCACACAAATTGTGGGACAAGAAACCATCTATTCCTTCCGGCAAAGACTGACCAAGATATTCTGGAGAAATGCCAAGACGTGTAGATGGTTGACAAGGATTGTAAAGCGCAGTTTCAACAGGTGAATACTGGGGGTTAATCCGGAGTCCCACAGAAGGTGGAGAAGGCGATCGCTTGATAAGTGGACAAAACCGTTCCCACTGACTTATGGAATTAAAGGTTATGTGGGAAGCATAGGCGAGAATTGCAGGCATATCCTCATGACGGAAAGCAGGAGAATACACATGGAGATCTCCTCCAAACTCCTCCGCTGCCAGTTGTGCTTCCCAAACCGAGCTTGCAGATGCACCATGAAGTGTCTTTCGGATCAATGGAAAGCTGTGAAAGAGAGAGAACGCTTTGAGAGCGAGAAGTACCCGTACAGGTACTTCTTTTTGCACTCGTTCAAAAACTGCAAGGTTTTGCAATAAACGTGCTTCTTCCAACACAAAGCACGGCGACGGGATTGTCGCCAAAACTGAGTCTGTTGTCTGGGTCATCCTTAGTTTTCCTCAAAAGGTAATGGCTCGAATACTTCATGCCATGGAAGACCAAGATCCCCTAACAGTTTCATAAACGGGTCGGGATCGAACTGCTCCACATTAAACACTCCTGGCTGGTTCCAAATTCCATGAACCACCATCAATGAACCAATCACTGCGGGAACACCTGTAGTGTAAGAAATAGCTTGGCTACCAACTTCTTGATATGCCTTGGCATGATCGCAGTTGTTGTATACGTAGTACCTGCGCTGTTTTCCATCCTTTACGCCACTGATATAACAGCCGATTGATGTTTGCCCAGTATAATTCTCTGCTAAAGACGAAGGTTCTGGAAGCAGAGCTTTGAGAAACTTTAATGGTACCACCTTGCTTCCTTCATAATCAATGGGATCAATGCGCGTCAAACCAAGGTTTTGAAGGACTTGAAGATGGGTAATGTAACTCTGTGAAAACGTCATCCAAAAACGTGCTCTTTTGATGGTCGGAATATGTTTAACGAGAGATTCAAGCTCTTCGTGATAAAGAAGATAGGACTCCCTCATACCAATGTCAGGATAGGATATTGGACGATGAATCGAAAGAGAAGGTACTTCTATCCAATTGCCATTTTCATAATATTTACCCGGCTGGGTGATTTCACGGATATTGATCTCTGGGTTAAAGTTCGTGGCAAATGCCTGTCCATGATTTCCAGCGTTGCAATCTACAATATCAAGATAATGTATTTCGTCAAAATAGTGTTTAAGCGCATAAGCTGTAAAAATTCCCGTGACTCCAGGATCAAAACCACATCCTAGAATAGCAGTAAGTCCTGCATTTTTATAGCGATCATGATATTTCCACTGCCAACTATATTCAAATTTGGCTTCCCCCGGAGGTTCGTAGTTTGCCGTGTCGAGATAATTCACTCCTGCTTCCAGGCAAGCATCCATTAATACTAAATCTTGATAGGGAAGTGCCACATTTATGAGAATATCAGGGCGAAACTCTTTAAGCAACTTGACCGTATCCTCTACATAATCTGCATTCAGCGCAGCTACCTGCACTTTTGATGAGCGAACACGTTCAGCAATACGATGGCATTTCTCGATTGTCCGGCTTGCTAAAAGGATTTGTGAAAACTCTTCGCGTGCAGCGCATTTATGCACAACAACGTTTCCTACACCCCCAGCTCCTACGATCATTACCCGTGCCATATTGTCTCCTTGAAAAAGTAACTTTCAGATCAGTGCTAGATACCCAGCTTTTTTTGCTAATTTAATAGCAAGAGGTATCGTCACGACTGACTAGTATAATGTCTTGCACAGCTAATTTACAGGAATTAAAAGGAAAGCCTAGGAAAATCAAACTATTGTCAATCCAGACTAAACCTAGAAAAGCTTGATCTTACTTCTTTAGGCATAGGACGGGCAGTTGCCACAAGTCAGGAAACCCAGACGCTAGCCGCCTCAGCTTACCTTGACAAATAATCGTTTATTCTCAACGACCTACTTAATTTTGTACATGAAACTGAGAAACAACGCTATGGAGTCCTTGAGCGGCATCGTCTAGTTGATCAAGAGCGCGGTTGGTCTCTTGTAGGGCTTGAACCGTTTGCCCTGAGGCTTCACTTAACTGGGCGATCGCATCGCTAATTTGTTGTGCACCCTCAAATTGTTGCTCCATACTTTGACTGACCTGTTCCACCCGTGGAGTTAAACTTTGTACCTGCTCAATCACTTGGGCAATTTCTCCACTAATCTGACTGACTAGTTCCACATGATGATTAACCTGATGATTGAACTTATCCATTTCCATTACACCTACGGTTACAGAAGACTGCATCTGTTTGACCATCTGCTCAATTTCTAGGGTTGCCACTGCTGTTTGATCTGCCAGTCGCCGAATTTCTCTGGCTACGACAGCAAAACCTGCTCCATACTCTCCTGCTTTTTCGGCTTCAATGGCAGCGTTGAGTGAGAGTAAGTTTGTTTGATCTGCAACTTTGGTAATTGTGGTGACAATGCTGTTGATATTGTTGGCCTTTTCATTCATCACCCCGAGTGAAGAAGAGATGGTGGTTGTAGCAACTGCCAACTGACGCATGACATTTGCCATTTGTGTTAAGTCTGCTTGACTATGACTTGCTGCCAATGCTGTTGTTTGTGCTGTTTTGGCTATATCTTCCATTGTCTTGACCAATTCTCCTGAAATGGCAGCGATTTCATTTGAGGTGGCACTGACTTGATTAACCGAGGCTGCTTGTTCTGTGACTGTTGCTTGTAGTTGTCTCCCTGCTGCTGCTATTTGCGTTGTTGATGTTGTGATCTGGACACCGGACTTTTGGGTCTGGGATATGAGTGAATTTAGGCTTTTGGTCATGTTGCGGAAAGCTGCCAGTAGTTGTCCAACTTCAGTTTGATCGTTGATGACTTCAATAGTTTGGGTGAGGTTGCCTTCTGCAATCTGTTCTGCTGCGGTGACAACTTTTGGTAGCTGCTGCTTTAGTGGTAGGCTAACCCATAAGCCTACTATGACAGTAACTAAAAGTGTTAATCCAGTCCCAATGACCAGCAGTCCAATGAGAAACTGCTGAGAACTACCGATTTAGCATTGTCTTGATCCAGTTCGCTTGCAAGCTCATTAAGCAATGGTTGCTTCGTCTCAGCAAGCTTTGCCAACCGTGGTTTGCTAGCTTCTACTTTTGCTGCATCTAGGCTGTTAGCATCAACTAAGCGAAACAAGTTTTGCGAAATTTCATGATAATTTTCACTAAGTTGAATTAATTGATTTACCAAACTTCGCTTTTTTGGATCAGTGATAGTTTCTAGGGCTTTAGCTTTTTGGACAGCCAATTCACGTCCAGAATTGTAGGTTCCTGCATAATACTGGTCTCTAGGAAAAATCAAATACCCTCGAATGCTAGCAATCATTTGAGTGATACCGTTAGACATTTCATTGACATTCTGAATTTGATTTTCAACTTGTCTAGCGTCATCTTGTAATTTGAATGTTTTGATAGTAGTTAAGTAGGTCACCAAACCCAATATAAGCAGAAACAGGATGGGGATTGAATAACCGAATAAAATGCGATTAGTGATTTTGTTCCACATGATGTGACAAATTTTGGTTTTAACAAAGATTTATAATAATGCATATCTATACCTATACCTGAAATTGGTAACTAATATCTTGCACCAAGGTTAAAAACTGGGCTTCTCTACTTTTAAATTAAGTATGGAGATTACCCTGTTCCCTGTTCTCTCTTAGAATGGTGTAAGGTCTGAGCTTAGTTGGTTGAAAATCAAAACTTTAGCTCAGACCCAAGAACAAGATGTGGTTCTCAGTCACTGAATGGTGGCAGTCAGACCAAAAACATTGATGAATGGAAGAGCACTAAATTTGCAGAATTGTTATGGTTGGCGGAACAAAGCGCTAATTACTTTTCGACAATCTGATTTTTTTGACTGTTAACAAAGGCAAGCACTTGACGTTTATCACTTTGATTCACACCGTTTTTGTCAAGAGCGGCTGCTACATCATTGTAAAATGCCTCAAATTCTTCGTCTGTTAGGCCCCCACCAATTCCTTTATGGGCAAGCTTCATGCTTCTTCCAGTATAGATGCTAGGACCACCAGTGGCTTGGGTAAATTGATCGACTAGCAGCTGACGAAGCCGCTGTTTTGAATTGGTACTCAAACCAATAAAGTATTTGCCAATTAGTGGGTCGTTGAGTACATTTTGTAACGTATCATCAATGACTTGAGCGATCGCGTTGTATCCTCCGAGACGCTCATAGAGCGAACCTGCTGTAGTTACATAATTCTCAGAGATTAAGGTTGTTCTACTCAACGATGGTTTGAGCGAGATTGTGGTGGAATGAGCCCAACATATTAGGAGTTAGTTTGAATATTGTCAATGCTGCGACAGCTACCAAAACTAACCCTAGCCAAGAAGCTCTTGTCAATAACTTCCTTACCTTCATTGTGAAAGTCCTCTCTTGTATTATTTGTGAAACTTGCGATGGAAATAGATTGCAAAAAACGTATTGCAAACCGTGTGAGATTCAGTGCATTGCAAATGCAAAGCATCAAAATCTCCACTGACAACTACACCTTAATCTTTCATGAAAGGCAAACACATTATTGACCTTATAATGAATTGCCAAGATTGAGATAGCTTCCAGATTATTTAATCACTTATTATGCAATTTCGTTATTTTTGCAAAATACATAAATATTAAAATACATTTTATTTTGTTTTTTATCAAGTTTTATTAAACATTAATTTCTTATCAATTTTCTGAATTTTCCTACTTTTTAATTTCTTTTAATATAAAAAAAACTGAACATTAATTCTGTATGAGTTCGCACTACACTTTTCCAGAATCTAAAACTGGGTTTAGACAAGGAAAAACTGACGTATTTTTACACACAGACAATAACAGTATTGATACTAAATAATTCACCACTATTTGTCAAATGCATGATATAAATAATAAGTATGCATAAAATAAATTTGTCACAATTAGATCTTAATCTTCTACTCGTGTTGTCTGCCCTGTTGCAAGAGCGTAACGTCACAAAGGCTGGAGAAAGAATGGGCTTGAGCCAATCAGCTACCAGTCATGCTCTTGGCCGATTACGTCAAGTGTTCGACGATCCACTACTGACGCGGTCTGCAAAAGGCATGGTTCTTACACCACGTGCTCAACAGCTACTTGAACCACTACAGACAATTCTGTTAGATATCGAACAGCTGATTAAACCAAAGACTTTCGAACCAAAAACAGCACAAGGCACCATTCAAATAGCTGCATCAGATTACGCAACTGTTGTGATTCTTCCAAAAGTTCTCAAGCAAATTTCTGACAAGGCACCAGATTTAAACTTGGAGTGCCATCATTGGGGTCCTGATACACTAGATGCACTTACAAATGGAGTGATCGATCTAGCCTTAGGACTTCTCAATCTACCTCAAGCTTCACAATTGCAATTGCAAACATTATTTGTAGAAGATTTCGTATCTGTGGTTCGGGCTGACCATCCGATCACTCAAACAGATTTTACGGTTGAATCTTACGTTGCTTGGTCACACATCTTAATCACAATCACGAACACGTCTGTGACCGCAATTCCGAAATCGCCCATAAGCCATGTCGATACTGTCTTGTCTGGCTTAGGTGTAAAGCGTCGAATCATGTTGAAATTGCCGCATTTTCTTGCAGCGCCGATGATTGTCCAACATACTGATCTCATTTTGACTTTACCTCGTCGAATCGCAATGCTTTTTGCTCAACATGCAAACCTTGCTATACTTGAACCACCAATTCAACTTGGTACATATAACTATATGCAGATTTGGCATGAACGTCTTGATGGCGACCCGCTACACATCTGGCTGCGTGAGCTCATAGCCTCCCAAACCCAGCAACTTTGATAACGTTGATTTGGTAGTGTGTCAAAATAATGTGGGTTTGTTGCCATTGTTGTGGACAATTTACAAAAATGTCCGCAATTTGTGGACATTTTTCCATTTGTACTCCGACTCTTCAAATCAGGTGGGGTTGAGTCCATCTGTATTTGTCCTTCTGCCTTCTTTAATTGCATTATCAACACTGACACTTGCTGTTGTCACCAACTTTTTCGGTTATTGGGGTGGTATGTAGGCTTCTCGTTTCCAACCTGGTGATGTAACACGTACAAGATATCGTTTGCGAAATATTTTTTAAGGAATGAAAATTTGCAAAAATGGCGTTGGTCGTTTGTTCAGCCACTTGAATAATTGTCAGCCGATGAGCATTTAAATAGGAGCTAATAGCTTGACGTAGGAAATTGGTGAAAAAGAAATGGTAATGTCGGTGGATGTTATTTATGTGGAAATTGGGAATGGCTGCCATTGCTTCTTTTTGCCATCGGATGAGAAACTCAGTCAGCCACTGCTAGGTTTGGTGAGATAATTTGGCGTTCTGCTTAACTTTGTGTCAAATATTATAAATTGTTTTCCATGCTTTATGCTCATCATCAAAATTGGCATAAGCTTCTTCTCTAGTTTCACCAATAGATTTCAGAATCCTCCCCACTCCCATTTGACTATTACCTAAATTATCTGAAGGGAGTAAGACAAAGACAGTCCAGGTTCCATCAGCGTTTTGCCTTTCTTGTTTTGTAAGCATTTTTACTCCTATTCTCATTCAGCTTAAAAATAATACTTTGACAGCAATCTATTGATACAACATTGAATTTGTGTATTTCGGATTTAGAATGAACATTGTGTTTATTTTTCTAGAAATAACCCTCTAATTTAACCCTAGTATCAATCAAGTATACACAGTAGAATCTGCTACACCAACGTAGGGTCTCAGTTATGTTTATTGATTCAGTAGAACTCCTGCCTTAATAAAGTTGATTGCTTCCTCAGCATGTTCTTCTAACATTGCCTTACTCAGCATTCGCTTTCCTTTCCAAAGATGTTTGATATTTTCATGGGCTGCTAGATAAAACACACAAGTTCCCACAATATTAACAGCAGTGTGTCTAGGTTCTAAAGAACGAAATACTCCTTGGGCAATGCCGTCTGCCAAAATTTTAGTGAGCATTCCATACAGCTGCTCAATTGACGCCTTGGGGTAGTATTTGCCCTGATTCTGAATTGCTTCTAGAAATAACATAGAAGCAATATTGGGACGTTGAGACATCTGCTGAAGGAAAAATCGTGCAAACTGCTCCAAAGCCTGGCTGGGTGGTTGCTTTTCTAGTTGCAATTGCGCAATTTGGTTAAGTGGATTGATCAGTGCTCGATTAATCACTTCTTGGTACAAAGCTTCTTTGTCCTTAAAGTAATAGTAGATCATGGTTTTGGTAACACCTGTTTGAGCCGCAATCGCTTCAGTCCGCGCCGCTGTCAATCCCGCGATCGCAAATTCCTGTTCTGCCGCATCTAAAATTTGGGCTTTGGTGGCTTCGGCATCCCGTCCAGCAGAAAGACGAGTTTGTTTAGCTTTGTGAGAGGTGGTCATTACTTTAGAACTAACTTACTAGTAAGTTAGTATAGCACTCTATAGTTCCTTAGAAATAAGGATTTTTGACTTTAAATATTTTTTATAGCTTGACAAATAGAGGACTCTTTTTCTAAACTTACTTACTAGTAAGTAAACAAAATTTATTTTAATCAGGTGGAGCCTGAATTTATGTTGAGCCATCCAATTGATTCTTCTCAAACAAGAAACACCCCTGATTTATTCACTCCGGTGCAATTAGGACCGTATTTGCTGCCAAACAGAATAATAATGGCTCCCATGACTCGCAATCGGGCTGGGAATGAGAATGTTCCAACTGTATTGAATGCAACCTACTATGCCCAACGAGCCTCAGCTGGATTGATCATTGCAGAGGCAACCCAAGTTTCACCGCAGGGGGTTGGTTATCCAGCAACGCCGGGTATTCATTCACCAGAACAAATTTCAGGCTGGCGGTTGGTGACAGATGCAGTTCACCAGCAAGGAGGGCGCATCTTTTTGCAACTATGGCATTGTGGTCGAATCTCCCATCCATCAATGCAACCAGGTGGAGTTTTGCCTGTAGCGCCTTCAGCGATCGCCCCTGAGGGAGAAGCTATGACTTATACAGGTCCGCAACCATTTGTGACACCTCGTGCATTGGAAACCAGTGAAATTGCTTCAGTAGTTGAGCAATTTCGTCAAGGAGCCGAGAGTGCACTTCAAGCAGGATTCGATGGGGTAGAAATTCATGGAGCATTTGGGTATTTGATTGATCAATTTCTACAGGATGGATCAAATCAACGAACCGATGAATACGGGGGGTCTATCGAGAATCGGGCAAGGTTTTTACTGGAAGTGGTAGAGGCAGTGTGCAATGTTTGGGGTGCAGACCGAGTTGGCATCAAACTGTCACCCAGTAACACTTACAATAGCATGAAAGATTCAGATCCAAAGGCAACCTTTGGCTATGTGCTTCAAGCACTCAATCAATTTCAGTAAATCGCAAAGTTTTGCTTAACGGCGATCGCCAATTCCCGTCTACGTATAGCTTAGTCTTAAATTATACTTTTATTCATAAATAAAACTTATAATTATTGC
>JAJPJF010000106.1 GCA_021324415.1 Nostocales cyanobacterium Centralia_MAG_434 | reverse complement strand
CCTTTTGTGCTGCTTCACTCACCATCTGTTGAACTTCAGGTGCCGCTTTAGCCGTTTCCACAAATGCCCGTTTGCTAAAGTTATTGACAGCTTGTGGGTCAAGTTTACCCTCTTCTAGGAGGGTATCAGCACTGTTTGCCAATTGAATCCAGGCATAAGCCTGACTTTTGCTAATTTCCCGTTCTTTCAACCAGTTGAGAAAGCCAGTTCCCCGTCCGTCACCACCTTTTTTTTCTCGATCGCGAATGGCTCGTAAAATTCGTCCTCGCCAGATTTCAGTTTGTAAATCAAAGCGATCGCATACCTGCCAAGCTATATCCAACTGCTGTTGAAATTCTGGGTCAGGAATTTCCTCATCTTCGGGGTCAGGCAGTTGAAATGTTAAATCTGCTGGCTGTTGTAGGGCAGCAGCCAGGTCATCAATAGATTCGTTATATTGCACGACTTATAGCTTACTAGTGTATGCGGCAGCTTATTATCGCAATAAGCAATTGAATATTATAGATGAAAAATTTAAAATTATTAACCTGAGATCTGCCAGTATTTGTAGGCAGTGTAGGCCAAGGTGACAACTCCGGTGATAATTGCTGATTCATCAACATCAAATAAAGGATGGTGCAACGGATAATTCAGGATTCTATCTTTCAAACCTACACCCAAGCGAAACATAGAACCAGGAGCATATTCTAAATAAACAGAGAAATCTTCTGCACCAAGAGAAGGTTCGGGTAAGACTTGGACATGATCACTACCCCAAGCTTCTTCTGCAGCTGCTTGTAACACCTGCGTTAAAGAATAATCATTTTGGACGCTTGGCACACCCCGGCGATAATTAACCTGATATTTTGCCCCATAGGAATTGCAAACGCTAGCGACAATGCTATCAATCCAATGCGGGAGATTAGCACGAGTTTCCGGATGAAGCGATCGCACGGTTCCCAACAACTGCACATGATCAGCAATGACATTCGGTGCTCTACCACCATTAATTTGCCCTATGCTCAGTACTACTGGACGTAAAGGATTTTGGGTCCGGCTAATTGCTTGTTGTAATGTAGTAATGACTTGTGCAGCAATCCAAATGGCATCAATTGCTTCATGCGGACGTGCACCATGTCCAGACTCACCAATAACAACAATCTCTAAATCATCAGCTGCTGCTGTCAAAGCGCCATAACGCACACCAATTGAGCCTGCAGGGATGGAAGGAAAAACATGCACACCTAAAATAGCGTCAACATTTTTCATTGCCCCATCTGTCACCATCCAACTTGCACCCTGGGCAATCTCCTCGGCTGGCTGAAATAAAAACCTTACCTTACCAGGTAACTCGTCAACCATTTGTGATAACACCATTGCCGTTCCCAAGCCCACAGTCGTGTGGACATCGTGACCGCAGGCGTGCATTCTTCCGGGTGTGCGAGAGATGAAGTCTAAACCAGTGCGCTCATGAATTGGCAATGCATCCATATCAGTGCGAATTGCCAAAGTTCGCTTATCTTCGCCAGTACCTTGTAATTCTCCGAGTACTCCAGTTTTGCCTACTCCCTCCTGGACATGAAGACCACTGGAAGATAAAACACCAGAAACAAAAGCAGCAGTTTGATACTCCTGACCACTCAGTTCTGGATGAGCATGAATGTGACGTCGAATTTCAATTAAGCGGGGCGCTAGTTTTGTTGCTAGGTCTTTAATTAGGGTAAGCATTGATCACTAAGAATTTACACAATTTTTTCATTGCTTTTTGATGGACACCCCAAGAATTTCCTAAACTCACAACTTTCAGAGGGATATACTTAGCGCCCACTCTTCTAAATTGCCTTTTTGCTTGTTGTTGCTTTTACTTATTCTGCATAGCAAACTGTACCTGGCTCATTTCCTGATTTGAATTTGTTACAGTTATTGAGATTAGGTCGTTCTAAAGACCACCAGTAGGATTTGTTAGAAGTGACAAGCCCATCAGGTAAAGTTGTCAGTTGGAAGTTTGCACCACGAAAATTAGTGAGTACTAATCTGGCTCCCTTGAGATTAGTAGCTTCCAGGTTGGCACCGATTAATCCTGTAAAAGTGAGATCGGCATTTTCCAGCACAGCTGCTCTCAGATTTGCACCCGTTAGAGAAGCATTAGTTAAATTTGTAGCATTTAATACGGCTGATGTTAAATTTACATTTGTCAGGTCTGCATTTGTAAGATTAGCCTCAGATAAATTAGCTCTGGTTAAATTTGCTTCTCGTAAATTAGCTCCAGCCAGATTCAATCTGGTTAAGTCAGCATTGCTCAAATCACACCGAGTACAGGAATTTGTCGCCTTCAGCTGGTCTAAGTCATGCTGATTGAATGCAAAGGCCTGCTCTGTAAACCCTAAACAACCAAATAAAATAACAGTAGCAACAACTTTAAGGCTCATGTTTTTTCAAAGAAGTGATTAAAGTAGATAGCATATCTAGTAAAGATATATTGATATACTTAACATATATAAGCACTTGTGTTGGAGATTTTAAATATAAAGAAATAATAAAAAAGCTGTAAGAGATACATAAATTCTGTTAGAAGGGGTAGGCAAGCTCTTCACAATTGCTTATAATAGAGTCATAAAGACATATACAGAAACTCTATAGACAACGAAAGCACAGATCCCCCGTCGTTAAGCAGAAAATGCAAGAAGGGGGATCTTATATATTTATGTATGGTTTAAAAGTGAGGCTGTTGAGCCTTTCACTATCGCCAGCCCAACAAGCGTAACCCCGGCACGATTAGATAGTAGCTTACCCCCAACCAAAAACTTATAAAGACACCCATAAGACCAAAAAACATTACAGGAAGCCACAACTGATTCCAATGAGGAGAACTAATAAAGTGGAAGACAGGGGTTGGAAATCCTGAAACACTCAAACCAGCAAAAATACTGGCAGTGCCAAATGCGGCGATCGCAGCGTGAGCTATGTGATGGCTGCGTAGACCTAAACCAAGGGTCAGTAAAGAAACACCTACCAAAATCATTCCCACAAAACCACTAGCAGGATCTTGTGGTGGGGTTAATTGTAAAATTAACCAACCAAAGCCATAACCAATAATGCCCATCAAGGAGGCAACCAAACACCTTCGCCGCTGACCAAAACTCCCTGCTAATGTTAATCCCCATGCAGTCCCAAAGCCAGCGCCAATAAATAGAAGAATCTCTACCCCTGAAATACCTTGAGCATTTGGAAAAACTGAGGGTAGCTGACGAGACAAAAATTCTGCAATTTGATGAGCCAAGTTTGTCTGACTTGCCACAAAGATGCCAACGAGTACTCCGAAAGCCGCAAATACACCAGTAAGCAGCATTGTCCAAATCGTGACTACACTGGCAACTAGACTCTTGAAAATTGTGTGGAATATGAAAAGAGTGACTTTGCCAACGGCTTGTATCAAGTAAGCCAAGGCTTGTTTACCACTTCCTAACCAAAGTCGTATCGATAAGCCAAGCTGTGAAAAAAATTGCTGTTGGGGAGAGGGTTGAGCAATTTTCGCCAAACTTTTTTGGATTATAGCCGCATTTGCCGGACGTAATCGTATATCTTCCTGTACCATCTCATCCAGCAAATCTGCCAATTTAGGGTTGACATTCACCCCGTTGCGCCACAACAACTTTCCATCTCTAGGATCTTCTAATTCTAAAAGTGATTTGCCTGTCAACAACTCAATCATTGTCCGACCAAGTGCGTAAAAATCAGTAGCTGGTCCGACATTACCGCCAGCGATTTGTTCAGGTGGACTGTAGCCAGAAGAATATAACCTGGTTGAAGACGGCTCTCGATGAAAGAGGCTAGAACTAAATTGTTTTGCTCCACCAAAATCAATGAGCACGAGATCACCCCAACCACCCTTATTGAGGGGAGCAAGGGGAGTGCGTAACATGAGATTAGAAGGTTTAATATCGCGATGAATAATCTTGCGTCTGTGTAATTCCTGTAAAATCTCTACTGCTTGATTTAGCCAGTTTAGCACCAACTCTTGGGGACACCCTTGAGGAAATTGCTCAAAGACCTCCTCCAAAGTTTGACCATTGATTTTTTCCATCACCAGACAAGACATCTGGCGCTGTACTGCTTTGCCTAAATTGACTTGAAAATATCCATCAGCGTCAACTTTCGGAACACCTGGATGTCGTAAACTGCTTAAAACTACTCCCTCTTGCGCAAACAATTCTAGTGCCTTTGGTGATACTTCCACTAAGACTTTTAGAACCTTTTCTGTTTGTGTTTTTTGATCCCAAACAGTGTAAATTTGGGCAAATCCTCCTGTTCCTAAACGTTCTAAGGGAATATAACGGTCTATTAGCTGTAGCGTTGCACCACAACTGTTGCAAAACTTGTCTCCCCAACGCTGGGGATAAGGACGTTGACAATCTGGATTGATGCAGTGAATTGCACGCACTTTAATGAGTTGGAGACAACCTCTAAAACAATGAGGACTGAGTTGATTGTACACAATCGAGAGTGATGATTAGGGGGAAACCACAGGGGTTTCCCCTTACTCAGCAAATCTCTAATAACTATATCCATCCCAAGTCATAGGGAAAATGTTTTCTGTTGACGAGAAAAAATCATTGCTTTTCTGGCTTTCATCGTCGAGAACATTGATAACTTTGTTATATATGTCTTCTGCCTGTTGTGGAGAATCACCTATACTGGTCAAACCCAACTTTCCAAATTGGGAAAGACAACCCATAAGATGAAACACAGTGCCTGTTTCAGTACCACTGTCAAAGTGTAGTCTGTGATTAGCAATAATGTCCATCAAGTCGTTGGGCAACAGCCCTTGATAACGCTCTTTTTGTAGATTATCAGTAGCAATGTAATATTTTTCACGCCCTTGCTGACTGTAAAATAAACCAGTCGAGAGATTGTAGCGCCCATTCGTTAATAATTTTAAGGTCATCAAAGGATGGGTCGTGCCACCTTTACGCAAGTTAATTTCTATTGCTTGAATATCCCATGTACCATCACCTTGTTCAACGGCAATAAAATCAACTCCATATCTTTCTAGTGCGCCTTTTTTTGCCAAGTTTTTGCCAATTTGTAACCCCATTTGCTGCAATTGCAATCGATAAGCTTCATCAGCGGGAAATCGACAACCGAGATAAATTTGACCGTCTGGTCCTCCTAAAATTTGGTCGTGGGTTGAGAGAATTTCAACATCACCATTAGGTGAGATGCGTCCTTGCACACTAGGCGATCGCTTGATTTCCCCTTCTATAAAAGCTTCGACAATTGCGCCTAACTCCGGAATTCGCCGGGAGAAATTTTCCCAATCTTCTTGTTTGGCTTGAAAGCGCATTGTGTGGAAGCAATCACTTATTGCTGCAACTCTTTGAGAAGATGAACCGCCTGGTGGTGCTAAATTTGCTATCGGTCTCAAATCCAGCAGTGCATTTCCTTCTCCAGAAATACCTTCATTGAGTTTGACAACCATTCTTTGCAATGTCGGCTGGCGTTCCCATAACTGGGCTGCGGCTGTTGCTAAATCTTCGTGACTCCAAACTCTCTGGCTACCGTCTGGGTGAGGAATTTCACTTTCAGCAAAGACTTGACGACTGCCACTTTTGGTTCCCCAAATTTGCAATTCTGGCGCAGCAGCATACAACGGTACGCCTAATTTTACAGACAACTGAGCCTCCCAACTTGAGGAGTTGTAACAAATCATAAATGATTTGTCTAGCCTTAAGGCTTGGCGAATCCGCTTTACTAAGCGAGGACGTTCTAAAATCTTTTGAGTCAGAGGTTTTTTCGAAGAATCATAAGTAGAGAGCAATAGCAAGCGACTGCGAGCGTGAGAAAAAGGAATTCCTGGCAATAACTGCAGATAATAATCGATAATACTAGGATGCAAAGGCATTGATGTTACATAAATCAACCGATTCCGGGGATTTTGCAGCCTAATTAAAGAAAATAACAGCCGTTCTTCATAATGCTCGCAGCCTTCTACTTTGTTGAGTTCTGACTGATCAATGCTAAGAGAGGGAATGACTAAAATATCTGCGTCGCTTTCATCAAATTGCTCAATAGTTTTCCAGCGATCGCGCAAAGTTAACTGAAGAGCATGAAATTGATCAATCTGTTCGACGTCTGAAATGTCCAGGATTTGCATACCAATAGCCTCGCTGTGTTTGCGATCGCTGCGTTCTAAATCTTATATATCTTAAAGACGAGCTTCTGCCGATAATATGCAACACTTCTTTGAGCAACCAAATAACTTAACTCATCCGCTTGAAGAGTCGGGATGAGTTTTCAGACTAGGGTGCTTTTTTCCTCAACCGTTGGAAGGATGAGCCAATATGAAATGACTGCTAATCTAGCAGAGAATACTTAAAAGATCAACAAATTACAAACACAGCTATGGCATCCACAACACCACTAAAAGGCAGTGAATTAGTAGATTGTGCTAGAGCTAATGCAAAACAGGGAATTGAAACTGCTGCTTATCAATGTGGCTATGGAGAGGATCTCAACACCTTTGCAGGAGAATTACGCAAAGCTTGTGAGCAAATGAATTTGCAAGTGAAGGAACTTAACGAATTGATTACCGACCAGGATATGATTCTAAATCTGGGTACTGGTGAAATTATTGCCCCAGATACCGCTTCAGATCTGTAATGTATCATATTTGGTTGAAACAGGTGTGATCACAGCTGTTCTAAAGCAAAAGTTGATATTTTTCTTGAGCTATGCGGTAGAGGGGACGCCAAACCAAACGATTTGTGAGTACAACTAACAGAGACATTACCGTTGTTGCTGCTAGGAGGAGTGCAAAATTACCTTTAGCTGTAGCTTGAGAAATTGTCGCACCGAGTCCGGATGTACTCATGACATGTCCTTGAAACGTGACATATTCACTAACAATACTGGCATTCCAGGCACCACCAACGGCGGTAATGATCCCTGTAATCAGGTAAGGAAAAATTCCGGGTAAGATGAGGGTTTGCCACCTTTGCCAACGGGAGAGCTTATAGACCCAAGCAGCTTCCATTAAGTCTGATGGAATTGACTGAGCCCCAGCAATGACATTGAACAAGATATACCACATCGTTCCTAACATCATTAAAGCCACTGAAGCAATATTTAGACCACCAGCAATCCGAGTTAACCACAGCAACAACACTGGAAACAAAGCTGTCGCTGGTACTGAAGCAGCGATTTGTACTATTGGTTGCAACACCTGCGCTAACCGGGGATTACGACCAATAGCTACTCCTACAGGTACAGTCCATAGCAGAGATAACACTAAAGCACTGATCACCCGTAAAGCTGTAAACACAGCTCCCCGAATCACCTGTTGCCAATCAGCCCAACCTAAAGTCCGAATCAGCAAGACCGCTTCCCAAGTCCCCCATAGGACAATCAAGGAAAAGCCGCAGATAAATACCCAATTGAGCACTTTAGGTATATTAACGTCGCCTTTGCGATCAACGGGTAAGGGCTGCATGGGAAACGCCCGAATTAACCCATAGTCAATAGCTGTTTGTAGTGGTCGCACGAAGCGCTCACTACAAACTCGCAGAGTGGGCGATCGCCGCACAATATCCAATACCCATGATTGAGGCGTATTTTGTGCCTCAACCATTTCCAATTTAAATTTTTCTGCCCAAGCAATCAGTGGTCGCCATACCAAAAAATCAATAGCAATAATTACCCCAATTAAGACTGCTAAGCCCCAAAAGAGAGCTTTATAGTCTTCTTTATTGGCAGCTGTTCCTAAAAAAGATCCCAATCCAGGTAAGCGAAAATCCTGATTTCCTAATGTAAACGACTCAATCGCAATTAAGAAAAACCAGCCTCCAGCAAACGACATGACACTGTTCCACACCAACCCGATTGCACCAGCGGGTAATTCCAATGTCCAAAATCGTTGCCATAGGTTGAGCCGATAAATTCGCGCCGCTTCCTTTAGTTCTTGGGGAATACTACGGAGAGATTGATAAAAACTAAAAGTCATGTTCCAGGTCATGCCTGTAAAAATAAGCAAGATAGAAGCCAGTTCTACACCTATGCGTTGACCAGGAAACAAAGCAATTAGAGCTAGTACAACCCCTGGTAAAAATGACAACACTGGAATAGATTGTAAAATATCCAGCAAAGGAATAAGAATCAGCGCAGCTAAACGAGAACGATACGCAGCATAGGCATATATCAGTGTAAACACTAGAGACAAAAAGTAAGCTAGCCCCATACGTACTAGAGTTTGGGCTGTGTATCCAGGTAAAGCACTGATATCTGTTGAAATTGTCAGATTGGTGTGAAAAGTCTCACTGAAATGGGAAGCAGTTCTCACAATTGCCAAAATTAAGCTGATGATAGCCAAAATTAGCAATCCATCTTGCCAAGTCCAATTGGAACGTTCCAGTGTTTTGTTTGCAGGAGTCAGGGGACGGGTCATATGGGGAGTTAGGAGTTAGGAATAGGGGCATGGGGCAGGGGCAAGGGGCATGGGGGAGGCAGTGACGGGTACGCAGGGGAGGACAGTCGCATGGGGGAGGCAGTGACGGGTACGCAGGGGAGGACAGTCGCATGGGCGGGTCTCCCGACTTGAGCGAACTGTCCGTCGAGCCAGTGCGTTGCGGAAGTGTCCTCCGTTGTAGACGCCTGAAGGGCGGCTTCCCGTTCGCTGAAAGCGTTCCCGCAGGGTAGGGTAGCAACTGGCGTGGTTTCCCTAAGTGGAGCAAATGACGTCATAGGGCATAGGGCATAGTATAGAGTATTCCCCTTGTCTCCCTTGTCTCCCTTGTCTCCCTTGTCTCCCTTGTCTCCCTTGTCCCCTTCCTTCTAGCTGACGGCGAGTTCTTCTTCGGCTTGGTGATCCAAAAAGATTTGTCCTGATGGTTCATCGTAGCTGTAAATTTCAGCATAACGACCCCAGTCGATCGCTGTTTTTAATTGCCGTTCAGCTTCTTCGGGGCTAAAGTGACTTTCTAGAATATCTAATACGAGTTCTTCGGGAATGCGTTGATTGCGTTTGGCTTGAAGAAGACGATAGATTTGCTGAACTAGGCGAATGTGCTCTAGGAGTTGAGTTCGTACTATTTCTTTACGCTCATCAATTCCCCCGGCTATAAATTTTTGTCCAATGGGGGTGAGGCTAATGTCACCTTCTGATAGTTCAACAAAGTGAATTAATTTAGCCGCTTCAACGATTGGTAGAATGTCATCTACTTCTAGTTGTAATTCCTGCCCTAAACGATAAAGGTCTGTTTTGGGACGATCTTCTAAAAGTTCTACCAAACCTGCTATGGAGCCAGTTCGTACAGGTGGTAAAGATTGATACTTTGGCTCTGGAGTGGGTTCTTCAGTAGAAGAAGAGACAGTGGCTGGTGGCTCAATTTCTTCTAAATCAGGGTTGGTGATGATTTTGTAAACCTGATCTACCAAGGCTTGGAAACTGGGATGTTTGCGATCGCGGTAGTGGGGTAATGTTACGGGAAAGTCAGCACGTATTCTTCCAGGATTGCGCCCAAGGACGATAATCCGATCTGCCAGAATCACAGCTTCTTCAATCCCGTGAGTGACGATTAAAATTGCCTTGGTAGGGATGCGACGCTCTAACCATAAATCTAGCAATTCAAATCGTAGGTTTTCTGCTGTCAGTACATCTAAAGCAGAAAAAGGCTCATCCATGCACAACAATTCTGGTTCTACGGCTAAGGCTCTTGCAAATCCGACTCTTTGGCGCATTCCTCCAGAAAGCTCTTTAGGATAAGCATTTTCAAAACCGTCTAAACCGATAATGTCAATCATCCGCAGTGCTTTTTGTCGTCGAGAGTCTGGGGGTTCCCCTTTAGCTTTGAGACCCAGTTCTACATTTTCTAATACAGTTAACCACGGGTAGAGAGCGAAACTTTGAAAAACAATTGCTACTCCTGGATTAAGTCCTACCAAAGGTCGGTTGTGATATTTGATTTGACCTTGGGTTGGTGTAATTAACCCAGCAATCATTCTCATTAGGGTAGATTTCCCTGAACCTGAAGGACCCAGTAAAGCAACAATTTCCCCTGTGCGCAACTCTAAGTTGATATTGTCTAAGATGACAATTTGTTGACCATTCGGCTGCTGGTAAGATTTGTTGACGCCTTGTAGGGCAATCAATTGTTCAGTTGCTGTTTTGACCGCCACGGCTGTCCCTCGACTCGATATCTAATGGTAATTTAGATAGCCATACTGAGGCTATCTTACAGTTAAAGCAGTAACTTACATTGGGTGTAAAGGCAAATATTGGAAAATTGCGATGATTTGAGAATAGTCTCAATCTATCTCATTTGAGATATTATCTCATTGTTTGGTTTTGCCGAAGCGCAAAAATCGCATTATTACAGCAAAGTTTTAGCTACAAGGCTTCCGATCTCTAAACCAAGTATTCCCAAAACTGCACTGCCAGTCCAATAAATGAGAGCAGGTTGATAGTTCCCTGTTCGCAAAAGGTTAGCTGTATCAAGCGTATAGGTTGAGAATGTAGTGTATGAGCCTAGAAAACCTGTTGCTATCATGAGGCGTAATTCTGGAGAAGTCATAGCTTGCTCCAACACTAACGTATTAAAAAAGCCCATAACTAGCGCACCAGAAAGATTAATAACAAACGTCCCATATGGAAAACTCGTGCCATAGCGCTCGGCACACCACAAGGTAAGATAATAGCGACTCAGTGCTCCAGCGATCGCTCCCAAACTAATGGCTATAGGGTTAGAAATTGTAGGTGGTAGCAAACCTACAAAAATAACATGAGGAAAGAGGTTCACTAATGGCATACCTAGAACGTAGGCAAAGGATGTACCAATGTTACTGATTGGCTTATGACCAGCCCTTCTTTAACCATTTCTTTTACTATAGGTAAAAATGCGGCAATTGCTTGAGGATTGTCTATCATCGTCACCACCATTGGCAAATCAGATGAAAGCTCAAACAGTTGAGTCGTGTGAATTTTACTGTGATTCCCAAAACCTACTACACCTCTAGTCACTGTTGCCCCAACTATACCCTGCTGCCGTGCTTGTTCAACTAAGGCCATATACAAAGGCTTACCATGCCATTGGTCTGATTCTCCAACGTAAATTGTTATTTGCTCCCATGTACTCATGGCAACCTCCTTGCCACAAAGCTTCCTACTTCTAGGCTAACCACTCCTAGAATCGCACTCCCTAACCAATACAACAAAGCAGCCTCTTGATGAGCGTTCCACAAGAGTGTGTCTGTATCGAGTTCATAAGTAGAGAAGGTAGTGTAAGAACCCAAAAACCCAACTGCAATCAATAGACGCACATCAGCCGAGATGAGTGTCCGCTCTAGTGCCAGGGTACTAAAAAAGCCCATAATTAAAGCACCAGAGATGTTAATGACAAACGTGCCATAAGGAAAACTTGACCCTAACCATTCAATAAATAGCAGCGTTAGATAATAACGACTTAAAGCCCCAGGAATAGCCCCCAAACTCACAGCCAAGGGTGCACGAACTATTGGATTTGTTGTCTT
>JAJPJF010000415.1 GCA_021324415.1 Nostocales cyanobacterium Centralia_MAG_434 | reverse complement strand
TAGCAACCAATGGAATAGGAGCGATTGTTACTTCAACAATGCTAGAATTACTCGTAGGCGGTGTGGTGGTCACCACACTGGCAGAACTGGAGGCTATTAAAGGATGATTTCCCAGGGCTTTATAGTACAAAATCTCTAAAATCAACCCGTTAGTATTCCCAGTCAAGGCTTTATTGGGTTGTTTTGACTCTTCATAGATACCAGCATAGTATCCACTATTGTCAGGGCTCTTGAGATCCTTAACTACCTCAAAAACTTTTTGCGCATAGGCATTGTTAGGAAAAAGATAGTGCCAGCCAAAGGCAGCTTTTGTGCTAATGCTACGTAGATGCGGATAAGGCTTGTTGGTGTCAGTTATAGTTGCCCAAGGCTCACCATTAGCATAAACAGTATTGTAGAGAAAATAAGGAGCTTGATCAATATTGTCTTCTGACACAGCAGTTAACTGACCAGTAGTGTCGTAACGTCGCTTTTGGACTTCTAAAATCCTAACAGCATAGTCAGCTAACTTGCCTTGCAAGCCAAATTCAATTCCATTTAATATATACGATTCACTGACAATATAGTTGTTAGCGTTGGTGCTTTGAAAATCTCGAGTATCAACCGGGAGATCAACACCGTTAATGTTCACGAACTTTAAGGGTTTGAGAGCAATTGCTTCAGGTACTTGAAAGCCCCATTGTTCAAATCCTCTAGCAGCATATTGCTCGTAACCAAATCTACCTTCTTGCACCAAAAGAGTGCGGTTGTCAGGTCCGACTGTAGCTCCCTGCAATTGTTTATCTTTGATTGCTTGCCCCAATTTCCATTTAGATACGATCCCTTGTATCCACTCTTTATATTGAGGATGACAAGTGTGAATTAGATCAAATGCTGTAAGTATTCGACCAAGATCTAAAGCAGACCAGCCAAGACCTCGCTCAACTGGATTATTATTGTAATCAACCATCTGTCCGGTTGCTGCATTATATACTTTATTGGGTAAGGTATCTTCAAACAACTTCAAATTGCTAAGAGTCGTCAAGAACTTATTAAGGCGAGCATCAAAGTCTTTTTGGTCAATGAGATTCAACCATCTTGCTGCATTTAACGCCATCAGATAATTCCCCATGTCCCAAAGCGAACCAGAGGGATATCCTTCAACTGAATTGCTAAATCCCGTTGCTGGTTGATAATTTTGCACAAAATACTGCCAAGCAGTACGAGCGTACGTTTGTTCCTCAGATGTTAGAGGAGCTGTAATGTTTCTACAGCTACTAGAATTATTGACAATATTAGGATTTTGAGATAAGCCTGGGTTTGGTAAATATAGCCAAAATTGTAGAAATATCCCAATCAAGAAAAATATTATCCATCTCAACAGAAAATTTTGTTGATAATGCTTGAGCATCATATTCAGGTAAATAATTTAATCATGACTGACTTTTAACCCATCTCATAAATTTGGTAATTTTATCCCTGCCCAAATAGTGAGAGGCTGTCCTACTTGCTTATAGAGTAAACTTTCGAGAATCACACCATTATTGTTAGCCGTAAGAGTTCTGTTTGGTTTTTGTAGAGATTCATAAAATCCGTTATACCAGCCGCTACTAGACTTGAGATTAGTTTGAACGAAATCAAATAACTGCTGCGTATAAGTTGTATTATAAAGTACATACCAGCCTATAGCTGCCTTAGCACTGAGGAACCGCAAATCGTCATGTTGTTGTCGTGTATCGGTTATGGTAGCCCAAGGTTTTCCATTAACAAACAAGCTGCTATAAACGAAATAAGGAGCACGATCTATGTTGTCTTCTGTAAGAGCAGTTAATTGTTTTGTTGCTTGATAGCGAGCAGCCTGGGCAGCTAAAATCCTGTCAGCATAGGCTTTGGGCAAAGCTTGAAACCCAGTTTCAATACCATCCAGAATGTAGGGTTCACTTAGGACGTAGTTATTGGCTCCAGAGTTTCCATAATCACGCTGATCGTAAGGCACTCCCTGTCCATAAAGATTAACATATGCTGTATGGGACTGGTAATTTAAAGCTTGCCTGACATCCAAATTCCATAATTTAAGACCATAGGCAGCATAACTCTCGTAACCTAAACGACCTTCTTGGTTGTACTCTTCTTTGCCTTGCACAATAGCAGTACCGTACATCTGCCCATTTCTGACCAAACGTTTCACATGCCAATGCTTCCATACAGCTTCTACATGTGGTCGTAACTGCGGATACTTTGCCTCAACAATCTTAAGCCAAATTGCCATACGCCCTAGATCGAGGGCTGACCAACCTATTTCTTCACGTTTCTCTAATTGACCATAATTAACAGGTAAAAGAGTTTTAGAGTTGTAAACTTTATTAGGCAATTCCCCTTTATATAGGGGAATTGATGCCAAAGTCATAAGCATCTTGCCCATTTTCGATTCAAATTCTGTAGCTGCAACAATATTAAGTTCTTTTGCACTCACCAAGGCAGCGATTGCAGCTGCTTGGTCCCATAGAGTCACGGAATTAAAGCCATCAACAGAATTAACTAAGCCAGTTTGATCGTTCCAGTTATGCTGAAAATACAACCAAGCTAGCTTAGCACTATTCATTTCCTGCTGGGTTAGTTTTCCGACAAAAGAAGCAATGTAGGGAGTATGAGGTGCTGGCAGCAGGCTCTGATGAATCGGTGTTCCTTGTAAAAATACAGATTGAGCATCAAGTCTGGCCACAGCTTCTGCTTTTAGAGTAGAAGGAGCAGTTTGAGATATTGATATTTCAAGCTTTTGTACAGGAGAAATCCGAGAAATATAGTGCGACAGAAAATTTAAGCCAGTGATCGTAACAATAGCAGTAACCACTCCTCCTACAGAGGATAGTATGGACCAAGCTTTAGGTGGTGGTTCAAAATCAGAATTCATACTTAATTTTTTACCCTCATTCTATTGAGTAAACAATTTGAGATCTCACGCAATTTTGATACTGGTGGCGAAATATTTTTTAACCTGCCGATTGAGCCATAAGCTTTACAAATTGCTCTCGTTCGCGTGGTCGCTTGTGGAACACCGGACAGCCAGTGAAAGATGCGCTTGAAGTTAATTGCCGTTGCTATCATCAAATATTGCAGATGAGTTTTCGCTATTGTTTCGACTATCGATTGCAGGTGTCCAAGATGCACTCGTCTCACCTTCAAGGCCAATGGCAACCTGATGTTGCCAATCGCCTTTGAAATTGCTCGCTGCAAATCCATGACCTGCTTTGGATTGCTAGCGCAGGTCTGAGCGGGTCGGTCCCAACAATTGGACCTGATGCTGTTGCCTGTGCAGTTACCGAAGGTCTTTCTAGAGAGGAGGGGAACCTTTAAAGCCCCACGATTAATCGTGGGGACAGACAACTGTCGTATGAAGGTTGCCCTCCTCAAAGAGACAAAATGCATTACCCACAATTGGGTATCTAGATATTTCGTATCAACAATATGCTTAGTGGGAAGCAAATCCTTCTTGGCAAGTGAGGTATGATTGCTTCAGTCACATCACCATCGACGATGGATGCCGCTGTCGTTTCAACATTTGTAATCAGATGTAAGGAATTGGGTTCGCAAGTCTCACTCAAATGAACTTTGTATCCTATCCATGATGTTGTATTCTTTTTGAAATAATGAGCATCTAAATCATAGGGTGAACTAATCATTAATGTAGCTGGTAGTATTACAGAGGTTTTTGCTGGTATAGCATAGCCTGGTTGTGGATTCAGTGACATCGAATGATAGCTCTTGCGATCACTTTTTAGCTCTTAAATAATTCTTGATAGAGCCAAATTATTTGTTAAGTAATATTTTGCCACCAGTATCAGAATCTGACAAGAACCACAATTTGGTTTTATGTTAGCAAAATTTTCACACTCCAAAATCGTTATGAATCGTTCTAATGACTTCATTGTTCCCAGCTTTTAAAGCTAACTAACATCTACGACGGCTAAAATTTGACCCGCAGTTGTCCAAACAAGGAATTGCCACCATAGCCACTTTTGTCTGTCTCATGAGAGCGGACATTCGTAAAAGTATAACCAAGATCTACTTCTAGATTTGGTGACAGCTTAACTGTACAGTGACTTTGATAGCTATTGGCGTTGTCGAATTTCCCTTTGAGTCGCTGTTGGCCTATATTAGCAGACAGCCGACAACGTAAGAATCTAAAAATATCTCCCTCCCACCCCAATTCAGCATTGTAAACAAGAAAATCAGGTGGGGAGAAATAGCCATTCTTGTGTTCGAGATCCCGTTGATAACTCCAAGTGAACAAATTTGCTGCAACTGTAAACTGTCCCAGCTTGTGCTCTAATCTGCTAAAAGACTGTACCTCAGAATTCCTATCATTATAATTCCCCAAGCGTAATAACGAAAAGAAGCTAGTATCACGATCAATCTGCCAGTATAAATTAGGCCCAAATCGCCAAGCAGTAACTTGATGCTCTAAAGTGAGAGCATTGAACTTATATGGTCCCTGCTCTAAATTAGCTGATAGCAATGCACCCGACAGTAATTTACCTGATGAAGAGACTTTCAAAGGCAGAATTGGAGCTTCCACTTTACCATTAAAATTGATAGCTGTAGGTAGACGGTCGAACAAATTTATGCCTACTGTTGTTTGCAGAGTTAAATGATCAACTTTTCCTTCCCATCCAACTTGAAAGGGAATGTTGGTAATTGATTCAACACCGGGTTGCTTAAAATAATTAAAACCAGTCTTGAAAAAGATTTTATTGCCATTACGCAATCGGAACTGAGCTTTTGGTTCAATGAATAAATTTTCTAAACCAAAGTTATCTGTATCATTGTGAAAGTCTGTGTAAATACTCTCTAAAAGAAAAATTGGTTTAACTGGTTTTGTAGATGGTAGTGAGTTTGAATTCTTTTGCGATGGTAGTTCTGGTGGTGGCAGGCGCAGACCAGGATTAAAATTTTCAGGTGCAGCAATCAAAAAAGGTCTTGACTCTAAATGATAAGGGAGTGGTACTAAGTAAATCTGTTTGCTATGGGAAAAATCTGAGTGCAAGGAGTCAGCAGTTGTTCTAACTTTTAGTCTCTGACGAATATATTCTTTTTTATCAAGCGTTTCCAAATTATGAACTGAGTTTACTTGTTTAATTAATTGTGAGCGGGAGAGCCAGTTATCATTTAGTTCAGTAGAAGAAGACTCTGTTGCAGCATGTAGCTTAGGCCCATATAGAATCCAAATAACTACACTCCACAACACTACCCATTGGAACCGCCAACATCCTAAAAGAAACTTAGTATACCAACTATGCCAAGAAAGAGAGATCTGACATTTAAAAATATCCGTCATCATTTATGCTACAATTATATTACAAAAATATTGAAAAATGAGTTTTTGGAGAACTTTCAAGACTTCTCAAAGAAGGGAGATTCAAAAAATAAAATCTCTTAGCGAGAGAAAAAGAGCAAGCTTCAAGGTTGATCAGTTAGTGTTCTAACGCTTAAGCGTTGTGTAAAGCTGCTCAATTTCAATGAACATTTTATTTGTTAGTTTTTTTTTTACGTAGAACGATGACAATAACTCCATTTTTTGATGACTGCATTATAATGCCCAAATTTTTAGACTTAACTTTACTTATATTGATACAAATTCATAATCAACTTATTAACCTATATATTATTTTTATGCATCTCCTTAAATATACTGAGACTATAGCCATCCTAAATGAGTTGTAAAAAATCACAGTTGTTGATATAGTGTCTGCCAGTGGTAGTGATGAGGTACAGAGTAGCAAGGATGGAAGATCTGATAGAGTTT